>CANRMU010000032.1 GCA_947631895.1 uncultured Bacilli bacterium
AACAAATGGAATAAAAGCAAATGAAGATAGTAGTTGGCTATTTCAAGGTTTTACAAATGTAACAAATATCGAAGGACTAGAAAATTTTGATACTTCTAATGTTACAAATATGACAGCAATGTTTTCAGGTAGTAATGTAAAAGAAATAGATTTAAGTAGTTGGAATACAAGAAATGTTAAAATTATTGATGGTATGTTTAATTTACGTGCTTCTGTAAGAATATTAAATTTATCTAATTTTGATTTTAGTAATGTTAGTAGTAAGAACCTTTGGTTGATACCTTCAAGTGGTTTAGAAACTATAAATATGAGTAATGCTATCCTTCCAAAAGATTGTAACGGTTTTTTTTCTGGAGGACCTGGATTTAAAGGAACATATATAATATTAACAAATGTTGATACCAATAATGTAACTGATATGAGTTATATGTTTGCAGGTGCATCAAATGTTCAAGAACTTGATTTAAGCAGTTTTGATACAGGGAATGTAACAAATATGAATAATATGTTTGCTGGTACTGTTAGTTTACAATCAATAACATTTGGCTCTAATTTCGTTCATAAATCTGACGCAACAACAAGTGGTATGTTTAGTGGCTGTCCAGCACCAGAACGACCAACAGGCGATACATGGCAAGATGTAAGTTTTGATTAAAATAAAAAAGATTGTTTGAATTAATTTTCAGACAATCCTTTATTTTGCTTTTTTCTTAATTTTATAGTAAATACTGTTAATATTAAAACAATAAATATTAATAATATAACAGGTAAATAATAATAGATTTGTAAGGCTAGACTATAATGAATACCAAAGAATATGGAAACACCAAAGACAAATAATAATATTAGACTAAACCAAATATTTTGTTTTTTCTTTGGTAATTTTTCTTTAATTGAATTCATGCTAATACTTAAAACCATAAATAAATCAAATAAAGTTGCGATAGCAAAAATATTTTCTACTTTTTCAATAAAATTTAAAATTTTAATAACTTTTAAAATCATATATTCAGGATAACGATAGATATTAATTAAATCTGGACCTAAAATACCAATAATTAAGATACCCATAATAATTATTGTTAAGTTAGCAAGAAAATAATATTTTGGTAAATTATTATCAGTATTAGGAATTAAAATCATAAATATTAAAGGAGCTGTACTATAAGCCATATAATATAGTGATGCTTGAATTATATGAGGTATATCGGTTGTCATAACTGGTAAGAAATGTTCGGTTTTAACATATCCTGTTAAAGTTATTAAAGCAATTATAACCATAAATAAAGATATATACATTAAAATTGTCCCAACTCTACCAATTGTGGTAAAACTTTTTTGACATATTCTAAAAACTAATAATAAAGCTGGTAATAAAATAAACCAATGTGGTGATTGAACTAAAAAGAAATTAGATGCTAAAGTTTGAAAGATAAATAAAATTTCAATCGCGACAATTGTAGAAAAAATACCAATTAAAATTTTTAAAGGAATATGACCTTCTTCTTTTAAAAAATTAACAGTTTGATATTTCTTTTTAATTTTAGCAATATAGGTTACTAATAACATTGATAAAAGATTACCAATAATAAAACTTATCCAAGCATCTTTACCAGCGATGTTAAACAAAAACGAAAAGCCAAAGCCGATAAAAAATACTCTTGTTAAAAAATATACATAAGAAAAAGTCATTCTTTTTGTCATTCTGTATCCACCCCAAATATTATTCCATTTTTATCTAATAAAACATTTACTTTACTATTAACATTTAATGTATACCATTTTGGTAAAGACTGTTTTGTTTTAATATAATAATTATTTTGAATTGCTAGAACATCAGTTTTTAAACTTTTAAAATAATTAGTTGTTTTAGTAATATCTTCTTCTAAAATATGGGCAAATTTATCTTCTAATTCATTGTATATTTTGGCATCTTTAAAATTATACTCACATTCATCATCTAAAATATCCGCTTTAAATGTTGAATTAATATTAATAGATTTATCATCAACTTCTATTTTAGTATCATCATTATGATATAAACTAATTGTTAATTTTTTTTCTTCATTATCTTTGCAGGGAAGACTAACATAATAATTAGTACTTAAATTATTTAAAAGCTGTAAGGTTGCTGATTCTTTAGGTGTTAAAATTTGAACCATATTGTATTTTTCAAAAACCGCAAGACCATCAATTTTAACTCTTTTTTCATCACTTAATGTTACCACATTTAAATAAGCATCTTTATAATTACTAAATAAATATCCTAAGAATTTTTCAAAATTAATATTAGCTGAGATACTTTCTTTATAATTGTTATAATCAATTAATCCTTCAATCGCGGTTGAAATGACTGGTGAATCTTCTGTTGTAGCTGAAAAGATTTCTTTAGGACTAATTCCTTTAGATACGACCGGATAAAAAACATTTCTTGTATTTGGGTCTCTTATTAAATAATCAACGATACTTTCCAAATGATTTTTAGCAATATCTTCACTAAAGATTACGGTTTTTAAATGAGCTAAATAAGCATCTTTATTTAAACTAAATAAAGCTTTTTGATAAGCCATTGAAAATGTTTTATCTTTGCCTTCAACTAAATAACTTTTATTAGAACCACCACCACTTTTTTCAGAACTACTTTTTTGACTATTTAATACTTCAAAGTTAACAACATACTCATCATTTTGATAATCTACACCTAAACCTACAATGATTGCTCTTGAATTTAATTCTTGATAATCATAACAACCTGTTAAAGTTAAGGTAATGATTAGTAAAAAAATTATTTTTTTCATAACTTGCTCCTTTGTTTAGTTAAATTTTTATGAGTTAACATTGGACTACGTTTTTCATCTTTATTAATTTTGGTTTTAAATAAATATTTATGTAAATAATTTTTTTCATATGGGGAGATAGGGAAGAAATAAGGTTTTCCTAAAGATGTTATTTCAGTAACGTAAATTAAAAAATAAACAAAAGCAATAACTATACCATATAAACCAAATAAAGTTGCTAAGATAAGAAATAGAAAACGCCATTGTCTAATTGCATTAGTAACTTCTTGGTCAGTAAAAATTAAACTAGTTATAAAAGTAAAAGAAATGATTATTATCATGATAGGTGAGACAATTCCGGCTGAAACGGCTGCTTCTCCAATAATTAAGGCCCCAAGTATTGAGATGGCACTTCCATAAGAATTAGGAAATCGATAATCACTTTCTCTTAATATCTCGCATACCACCAGCATTATTAAAGCTTCAACAATGGTTGGAAAAGGGACCTCACTTCTTTGCATGGCAAAATTTACGAGTAATGATGTTGGAATTGTTTCAGGATTAAAATTTAATAAAGCAATGTATATTCCAGGAACCATCATTGTAAAGAAAAAACAGGCAAATCTTAAAATTTTTAAAAAATTAATATTTTTAGGAATACTATAATTATCAGATGGAGGATTAATAAAATCACCAAAAAAGGAAGGAAGAATTAATGCAAAAGGAGATGTATCAACTAAGATAACAATCTTTCCTTCTAAAAGCGCTGTAGCTACTAAATCAGGTCGTTCAGTTTTATAAACAGTTGGTAAATTAGAATTACTTTCTAAATGAAAATATTGAGCAAGTGATCCAGAATCCGTAATGCCATCAATATCAATACTATCAATTACTTTCATAACTTCTTTAATATTTTCATTTTCAGCAATATCATCAAAATATAAAACATTTAACATTGTACTAGTTTTTCTACCAATTACTTTATTAACAGATTTTAAAGTATGACTTTTAATTCTTCTTTTAACTAAACCTAAATTAATTTGAATATTTTCGGTAAAAGCATCTTTAGGTCCATTTATGGCTTGTTCCGTAGTAGGTTCTGATACACTTCGGTTTATATCGGCTTTAGTTTCTAGAGCTAAAACTTCTTTACCATAAACGATAATTGTAAAACCATTAGTAATATAAAATTCGATTTGGTCTAATTCTTTAATAATAATAGTATGAGGAGAAGGAATTAAACTTTTAATATCTTTTAATCTTCTTTGTTTTAAACCAGTAAGTAAAGATAAATTTTTTAAAATATAATCATTTACTTTATCTGAACCAGTAACACTTTCTAAATAAACAACATATACCGTTTTTAAAGGTGATAGTTTAACTTCTTTAATTATTAAATCAACATTTTCATTAAATTCTTCTTTTATTCTTTTAATTATTTTGTTTTCCATAAAGTAATTCACCAGTTATAGTATGAAACGATTAATTATTTTTTAAACTTAAAATAAAAAAAGATTGTATTAAAACTTAAAATTTGTTAGTATTTTTTTAGAAAAAAGGTGTCATTATGGAATTAGAAATAATAGATATTGATGATTTAGGAAGAGGACTTGCTAAAGTTGATGGCAAAGTTTGTTTTATAAATAAAGCTTTACCTAATGAAATAGTTAAAGTAAAAGTTACAGTTAATAATAAAAATTATTTAGAAGGTAAAGTATTAGATGTTATTAAAAAAAGTAAAGAAAGAAAATCTTCATTTTGTCCATATTCTAAGGAATGTGATGGATGTTCTTTTGATATAACGAGTTATCAATATAGTATTTATCTAAAAGAACAAGCTATTATTAAAATGTTTTTACATGACGATATTACTTTAAAAGATTTTAAAATAGTTCCTAATAATGAAAATTTAGGGTTTAGAAATAAAATTAGTTTAAAAGTTTTGGATAGTAAGTTAGGATATTATGAAGAAAATACTCATCATTTTGTAGAAATAAAAAAATGTCCAATAGCTAAAGAATGTATTAATAAAGTAATTAATGATATTAACTTATTTGCTTTTAAAAGTGGTAATTTAACTATTAGATGTAATGATAATAATGAAATAATTTTAATAATTAATAGTAATGACGAAATAAATATTGATAAAGAATTATTTAAGCATCATAAAATTGTGGGAATTATTGTTAATGATCAAGTTATATATCAAGATTCATTCTTTTATGAAAGAAGAAATGGGTTACTTTATAAAGTTAGTTATGATGCTTTTTTTCAAATTAATAAGTTTATTAGTGAGAAAATTGCTAGTGATTTATTAGAAAAGATTGATAAAGATGATGTTATTTTAGATTTATATTGTGGAGTTGGTTATTTTAGTTTAAAGATGGCTTTAAAAGCTAGAGAAGTAATTGGTATTGAAGTAGTTAAAAATGCCGTTTTAGATGCTTTAAAAAATAAAGAATTAAATCATATAAAAAACGTTAATTTTTTACTTGGTAAAGTAGAAGATAAAATAGATAAAATACCTCAAAAATTTACAAAAGTTTTAGTAGATCCACCAAGAAATGGTTTAGATAAAAAAACAATTAAATTTTTACTTAATAAGAAAATACTAACCATTATATATATATCTTGTAATCCTAAAACTTTAAAAAGAGATATTAATAAATTAAAAGATAAATATGAAATTATTTATTCTAAAGGCTATGATATGTTTTCTTATACTAAACATGTTGAATGTATGTTTATCTTAAAACTTAGATGTGGTACAATATAATTGTTTTAAGAGGTGGCAAATGATTATAAAAGTAGATAATATTGAAGACTGTCAAATATGTGATAATTTTTTAACTTTATTAATTCAAGATGAAAGAACTTATAATAATACAATTGAAGAAGGTTTTGTTGTTAAAGATTATTTTATAAATATGATTAAAAAAGATACTATTTTATTACTATATAAAAATAAAGAGATTCCCCAAGGTTATGTTTTTGCTAAAAAATGGGAAGATGGTTATTTAATAAATGGTCTATATGTTGATGTTAATTTTCGTAATCAAGGTATTGCTACTAAATTAATGAAAGAAATCATAAAACAATTAAAAAATAATTTAATTTATTTAGTTGTTTTAAAAGCAAATGAAAAAGCTTTTAATTTATATCAAAAATTAGGTTTTGCAGTTATTAGCGATGCAAATAATAAATTATTAATGAGATATCAAAAGAGGGATGAAGATGAATAAAAAAATAATGATTATTGTTTTAAGTTTATTTGGCTGTTTATTTATAGTAGCAACGGTTTTATTTATTAGCAATAAAAATGAAGAAAATCCTGAAATTATAAAAGAGCCAAAAGAAGTTGTTGAACCTCAAAATAGTAATCAATATGTTAAAATTGATGATGCTAATTTAAGTTCTACCAAAGCTGATGTGCATATTTTAATTAAATATTCTTTAGGTTTATATGCTAAAGCTACAGATAATTATGAAATAGAAGGAGATATTTTAGTTAATTATGGAAATATTGATAAATTAACAGATAAAGAAAGTATTCCAATTAATGATTTAGAAACTAATAGTATAGAATTTTTATATGCTAGTATTGTAAGATATTCTTATGATGAATTAGTTATTAAAAAAGACGATGATTTTTATAAGTTTTATCGAATAGGTGATTAAGTTGCAAAAAGAATTATTGATACCTGTTGGTAATTTTGAATGTTTAAAGTATGCGGTTTTTAATGGTTGTGATGCCATTTATTTAGCGGGTAAACAATATGGGGCTAGAGCTTATGCTGGTAATTTTACTTTAGAAGAATTAAAGGAAGCTATTTCATTTTGTCATTTATATGATGTTAAAGTATATGTTGCTTTAAATATTATGATTTTTGAAAGAGAATTAAAAAATATTATTTCTTATGTTGATTATTTAGTTTCTTTAAATGTTGATGCTTTAATTGTATCTGATTTAGGTTTAATATCTTATCTTCATGAATTATATCCTAATTTAGAAATACATGCTTCTACCCAATCTCATACTTTTAATATTAATCAAATTAAATTTTTAAAAAATTTAGGCGTTAAAAGAGTAGTAGTTGATAGAGAGTTATCACTTCAAAAAATAAATGAGTTAGCAAATATTATTGATATTGAAGTTTTTATTCATGGGGCTTTATGTGTTAGTTATTCTGGTAATTGTTTAATGAGCTATATGATAAACAAAAGAAGTGGTAATCGTGGTTCTTGTGCTCAAATATGTCGTTTACCATTTAAATTAGAACATAATAATAAAATATTAGATTTAAAAGATAAATATTTATTATCAACTAAAGAGTTAAATACATCTAATCATATTGAAGAACTTTTAAAAAGTAATATAAAAAGTTTTAAAGTTGAAGGGAGGATGAAAAGCCCTAGTTATGTTGGCTTTATAACAAGGTTTTATCGTAATTTAATTGATAACTATGAGAAAAATAAAGAAGCCTTAGTTAGTGATGAAGAATTAGAAAAATTAAAAGTTATTTTTAATAGGGAATTTACAGATGGTTATTTATTTAATAATGAAAATATATATAATATGAAAACTCCTAATCATCAAGGTATTTTAATCGGTAAAGTTATTTCTTATGATAATAAAATGATTAAGATCAAATTATCTAAACCATTAAGTCAAGAAGATGGCATTAGATTTACTAGTATAGATAAAGGAATGATTGTAAATTATTTATATGATAAGAATAAAAAATTGATTAGAGAAGCAAGTAAAGATGATATTGTATATGTTGATAATAAAATAAATTTAAAAGGGTTAAGTGATGTTAGAAAAACAATTGACCATAAATTAGAATTAGAATTAAAAAAATTACCTGTTAAAAAAATTCCAATTAAAGTAGACTTAGATATTTCTTTAAATAATTTTAAATTATATGTAACAGATGGTAAGAATGAAGTTACTTTAGAAGATAATATTGCTTTACATGCTAAAAAAGTTGTAACTTCAAAAGAAGAAATATTAAAACAAATTAATAAAATCGGTAATACACCTTTTACAATAAATAATCTTAAAATTAATTTAGAATCAAATTTATTTATTCCTTTAAGTAAAGTAAATGAAATAAGAAGAAAAGCCCTAGAAATGTTAGAAAGGAAAAGAAGTACATGATAAGTGTATTGGTTCGAAATGAAGAACAATATAATATCGTAAAAGATTATGATTTAGATTGTATTTATACTGATAATCTTTTATTAGCAAGAAAATACGATTTATTTTATGAAACGCCACGAGTTTATGAAAATCTAGATAATTTACCTAATAAATTATTAATTAATGATACAGGTCTTTTAACTTTAAATAATAAAGATATTGTTACTAATTATTCATTTAATGTAGCAAATAGTAAAACAATTCTATTATTAGAAAAATATCATGTTAAAAAAATAACTTTATCTGTAGAAGTTACTTTAGAAGAATTAAAATTTATGAATTTAGAATCTCATCCTGTCGAAGTAATAATCTATGGTAAAATTGTTAATATGTTTTTAAAAAATCATCCTTTAATAAAAGATAATAATTTTAAATTAATTAATTCTAATCATAAATTTAATGCAAGAGTAGATAGTAATGAACATGTTTCAATATTTAATTATGAACCAATTAATTTAATTAATAAAATAGAAGAATATCAAAAGTTAGGTATTAATTATTTTAGATTAGATTTTTTAGATGAGAGTAGTGAAGATATTAAAAATATCTTAGACAAATTAAAAAAACAAATAAGTTAATTTTATTTGTTCCTAGTTAAATTATTTTTATAATTTTTTTTTAATTCAAGTACAGCATCTTCATTAAGGCCAGTAAAAGCTGTTATTTCGTCAATTGGTTTATTAGCTTGTAGCATATTTACAGCAACATAATTTAAGCTATCTTCTCTACCACGTTCTTCCCCAATTTTTATACCACGCTCTTCCCCAATTGCCTGATTTTTTCGAGCTTCCCATTCTTCTCTTGCAAAATCTTTTCTAGTTTCTTCATTATTTAAAAATTCCTTTAGACATTCAGTTATGCTCATTAAGACATCATCTCCTTTACTTATTTT
>CANRMU010000033.1 GCA_947631895.1 uncultured Bacilli bacterium
AATTAGTCTTGCCATATATTATTCCCGAACCAATAGCAATAATGTTTTTGAAAATACTATAAAATTCTAGATTATCTTCATATTCTTTATCAATAGATATATAATTTGGCATAATGTTTTTTAATAAGCCTAAATCATTATTAGAAAGAGTAAAACCAACGGGATTTTTATTAACTAAATCTTCAGCTAAATTAGGTCCCGCAATAAAGTATATTTCATCTTGTTTTAGTGTTCTTTTAGCATATGATGTAAAAAATTCATTTTCTAACATACCTTTCGTGCCAATATATATGGGAATAACTTTAGTAATTTCTAATTTGTCAATGATATCTTTAAAAAATGGGGATGAAACTAAAATAAATATGGCATCAGCAGTTGAAACTGATTCATTTAAATTTGTTTTAAAAGTTATCATAGGGTAGTCTTTTTGAAGTTTAATAATTTCTTTTTCATCATGAACCCACATTGTTATTTTGTTTTTTTCAATTAATAAATTTGTTATGCCAAGAGCAAAAGCTCCACAGCCAATAATTGTAATATTCATTTTTTCCCACCTTTCATTTCTTCATGAATACGATTTAAATTAATTTCATAACGATTATTCTTAGGATGATAGTATTTTTTACCTAATAATTCTTTAGGTAAATAATCTTGTTTAACGTAACTGTTTGGATAATTATGAGGATAAAGATATGTAGTTGAACTAGTTTTAATATGATTGGGAACATTTCCTGTTGTGCCTTTTCTAATGTCATTTAAGGCTTCATCACCTGCGATATGAGCTGAATTTGACTTAGGCGATAAAGCCATTTCAGTTATTACAGCTTGTAAGGGAATTCTTGCTTCTGGAAGTCCTACTAATTCAGCAGCATGAATTGCGGCCATAACTTTCGGTCCAATCGATGGATTAGCAAGGCCGATATCTTCATAAGCAATCACACTCATTCTTCTATAGATGCTATCTAAATCACCAGCTTCAATTAATCTACTTAAATAGTGAAGAGATGCATCAACGTCACTACCTCTAATCGATTTTTGAAAAGCTGATAAAACGTCATAATGCCCATCTTCATTTTTATCATGAAAAAATATTGGTTTAGTGCCCATTTCCTTTAATAATTCTAAAGTTATTTCATGATTACTAGAACTATAATAAGCAATTTCTAATTCAGATATAGCATTTCTTAAATCACCAGAACTAGCTCTAGCAATTATTTTTAAAACTTCATCATCTACTTTAATACCTTCTAAATATGTACAAGCTTTTTTAAGTCCTAAAATAATATCATCAATACTTAATTCATGAAGTTCAAAAATTTTTACCCTAGACCTAATTGCGGGATTTATCTTATGATAAGGATTAGATGTTGTAAGGCCAATTAAAGTTACTAGGCCTGATTCAATATGAGGCAAGAGTAAATCTTGTTTATCCTTATTCATCCTGTGAATTTCATCAATTATTAAAATCATACTACCATGCATTTTAGCTTCGGCAATCGCAATATCAAAATCTTGTTTATTATTTATCGTGGCATTTAAAAACTTATGAGGTAGATTTAATTCCATTACAATCGCATTAGCAATAGATGTTTTACCAATACCTGGTTTACCATATAAAATCATTGAACATAAATGTTGATTTTTAACTAAATTAGAAATAATTTTATTTTCTCCAATTATATGTTGTTGACCAATAATATCAGCTAATTTAGCAGGTCGCATTTTATTAGCTAAATTTTCCATATCATCACCGTCTTACCAATTTATTATATCAAAACATTAGTTTGACAATCAAGTTTTAAATCGTTATACTTAAATTGGAGTATGAAGTATGGAAAATAAATATTTAAATTTATATCTTAATTATTTAAAATATGAGAAAAAACTTAGTAATAATACTGTTATGTCTTATGAAACCGAATTAAAAGAATTTGAAATTTTTTTTGAAAAACATGATATTTTAAATTTAAATACTGATGATATTTTAAGCTTTATAAAATATTTAGATAATGCTAAAAAAGTTACGGCTCGAACTAAATCTCATTATTTAACCGTTATCAATAATTTTTATGTTTTTTGTTTAAAAGAAGATTATCTTAAAAAAAATCCTTGTGAAAATATTTGGCAACCAAAATTTACTAAAGCTTTACCACAAGTTTTAACTTATGAAGAAGTAGATAAATTATTAGATGTTAATATAACTAATGCTTATAATGCTCGAACTAAAGCGATGTTAGAATTGATATATGCAACAGGAATAAGAGTTACTGAATTAATATCTTTAAAATTTAATCATGTTGATTTATTTAATGATGTTGTTAAAGTAGAGGGGAAGGGGAGTAAAGAGCGAATTGTACCTATTAATCAAAGTGCCAAAAAATATTTAGAAATATATTTAAATGAATATCGTTCTAGTTTAATAAAAAAAGGTAAAACTTGTGATTATTTATTTTTAAATAATCGCGGTTTAGGTATTACTAGAGTTGGTTTTTATAAATTAATTAAACAACGAGCTAGGGAAGTAGGGATTACCAAAGATATAAGTCCTCATACCCTAAGACACTCTTTTGCTACTCATTTACTTTCTAATGGGGCAGATTTAAGAGTTATTCAAGAACTTTTAGGCCACAGTGACATTACTACAACCCAAATGTATACTCATATAACTAATGAAGAATTAAAGAATGAATACTCTAAAACTCATCCAAGATTTTAAAAAAATAAGAAGAAACAAAATAAATCGTTTCTTCTTATATTAACTAACAATCTCTTCTATTATTTCTTTCGTTGTTGTTTTTTTCTTCTCTTCTACTTGAATTAGAACGTTGTTCTTGATTTCTTCTAGAATTGTTGTTAGAACGATTTTGTTTTTCATTATTGTTCTTTTTCATTATAATTTACCTCCCACTCTTATTATGGATAACTTTAATAAAAGCATACTTTAAATTAGTTGCCAATGTTTGGTATATTTGATAAAATTACAAATGAAAAAGGTGATTTTATAATGAATACTAAGTTTTATTTATTATATGATGATAATAATTGTTTAAAATTTATTGATAATATAGTATATAAAGATATATCTGAAATAGATTTAAAAACTATTATGGATACTAAAGAAGACTTTATTAAAGAAATATTAGAAGAGAAAAAGATAGATCTTGTAGATAAAAATATTGTAATTGCTAAAGTTACTTTAAATAAAGAAAAAGATTATTATAATGTTAGTTTATATAATCCGATATTTCAATATAAATCTAAAATTAATGAGAATAGGTTAGCAAAAATTAAAAAAGTAATATTAAATCGTTTAGAAAAAGTTACTAAAAAAGAAAAAATTAAATTATTAGATGATAATATGACTTTTAAATCTTTAATAGTTAAGATGGTTGAAGAAATATTAAGTAATAAGAACTTAAAAGAATATATAATTAGAGAAAATTCTTTTGTAAATAAAAAGATTAAGGATGATATTAGAAATGAAGATTGTAATTATAATGTATTATTATCTTTTATTATTAATAAGTTAAAATCATATTATGAGTTTAGAAATTTTTTATTTGAATTTATTGATTTTTATCGTCAAGATTTAAATCAGAAACTTTTTTTAGTGGAAAATTATTTATTACCAAGTGAAGTATTTGATTATCAATTTTCATTTTTTATAAGTAATGATGAAGCTAGTTTAGATATGGATAAATTACTTGATGATAAAATAATAGAAGAAGATTCTTTAAAATATCAAAAATTTGCTAAAATTAAAATGAGTCCTTTTGATGATGAAGAAATAGGGATGATATTTAGAAAAGATGGTTTATCATATGTTATGGAATATTTTGATGGTAATCGTATATATTCATCATCTAAAGAAGATTTATTAAGAATTGGAATAATATCAGATGAAGAATATTTAAAAAGAGATAATGAATTAAAACCATAAAAATAGCATATAGTTTAATGGTGAAGATTATGAACATTATTATTCCTTTAGTTATTTCTTCTATTGCGGGGCTTTCAACAGTTTTAGGGTCTTTAGTAATATTTCATAAATGGCAAAGAGAAAATATTAATAAATTTATTGTTTTTGCCTTATCTTTTTCATTAACAATTATGATTGGAATATCAGTTTTAGAATTAGTACCAGAAGCAACTTATTCAATACTTACTGAATATAAATTAGTATGGGGAACATTCTTTTCTTTACTAGCGTTTACTTTAGGTATAATTATAATTTATTTTATAAATAAAAAGATTACTAATAAACAAGATGATTTATATAGAGTAGGGATTTTATCAATGATTGCTTTAATGCTTCATAATTTACCTGAAGGAATAGTAACTTTTTTAAGTTCTTATCAAAATATTGCTTTAGGATTAAAGCTTAGTTTTGCTATAATGCTTCATAACATTCCAGAGGGTATAAGTATATCTGTACCTATTTATTATTCAACAGGAAGCAAAAAAAAGGCTATTAAAATGACATTCTTATCCGGACTTGCTGAACCATTAGGAGCTCTATTGGCATTTATTTTTTTAAGTAAATATATAACTGATGCAATGATTGGTTTCATTTTACTGTTTGTTGCTGGATTAATGATAACTTTATCAATTCATGATCTATTTCCTAAAGCAAAAAAATATCATGAAGATGAATGGATTTATATTGGTATCGGTATTGGAATTGCTTTTCTATTATTTAATCAATTTGTATTATAATTAAAGAGTGGGGGACTTTTTTATTAAATATATTGCTATTATATTATGATTTTATAAGAATATAAAACATAAAAAAAATATAATATATATATGGGTATAAGTTTATTATTTAAAAATAAAACTGTAAAAGATAAATAATATTATTAAACTATAAATATCACAATAACCAAATAATAAATATTTGTGTAAGACAATGATCTTACGTTATTTAATTTTATAATTTGAAAGTTATAACTTACTAAAAAATATAGGATGGAGTGGATTAAAATATAAGTTACTATTGCTAAAAAAACTATTAGTTAACATAAGATATATTATGCAATTTATGAGAAAATTTAAAAAACTACGTAAATATTTAAAAAATAAAACTATAATAAGTATTTAATTAGTAACTTATATTGCTGGAATAATTAATTACATATTTTATTATGTATTGTTTTAAATATTATATTTTTAAATTATCTTATTTTGCATCGAAATTATTTTTTATGGATAATTTAATCACTTAAATACATTTTTAAATTCATATTTTGCATCAAAACTTTTTAAGATGAATAATTTATTCATTTGATAACAAATTATATTCATTTCGTATTTTGCATCGAAATTATTTTTTATAGATAATTAATCATTTAAATACAATTTTATATTTTGCAACAGAAATATTAAACATGAATAATTAATAGTTTAAATACAAAAATCATTATGGTTATATAATCAATAAATTTTAATTAATTATATTTTTTATATTATTTAATATAATATGATTATTTTTAAAATACGATTATATAAATTTAAGTTCAGTATACTCACTTCTTATTTAAGATAATTTTTATGCTAATATTACTTAAAAAAGTAGGGGACTCCCTACTCTTCTCTATTTTTTAAAATGTAAAGTAAATGTAAAATGATTTTAAACCTTACGAGATTCAATTTCAGCCATTTTTTCCATTACTTCAGTAGCATTTTCTGTTGTAATTTTACTATATCCTAATTCTTTTAATGCTTGTACTTTTAAAGTATTTAATTGTTGAGTACGACCTAATTTTTCTTCATTTTTCTTATCAATGTCTTGTTCCCAACGACGGTGTGATTCAGTTAATCTACTTCTTGATGCTCCACCATTATTATATAAATTTAAAGCAGTATATAAAATTCCTTCAAAAATAAATTGACGGTCTTCATTAAATTTATAATCGTTTACTTTTGTAAAACCTGTTGTTTTAGACATATAACCAAAAATATATTTTATTTCTGGAACATTATCCATTGATTGTAACATATGATATAAATATGTAAAGACATAAAAGTTTTCTTTAGCTTTTTTTTCATCTAAAAACTTTTCTTTTATTATATTAACGATATTGGTAAGTAAAGTTTGAGATTCTTTATCAAGGGTTTTAATTTCTAGATAATTCCCTTTACCATTCTCCCCTCTTCCCGTTTGATTTAAGCGATCTTCTACGCTCATCATATAATCAGTTGTTACTTCAATTTTACCAATAGATTTTTCGTCACCATCTTTAATATCTAAAAGTTTTAATAGCAAAATTTTCTTTTCTTTTGGCCATTTTGTAACATCATCAATTTCTAAATAATTATATACCATTTGTCTAGAAACCCCTAAATATTTAGCAAGTCTAACCTTAGATATTCCTAACTCTTGCATTAAATCTTTTAATCTTTTCATTTGTTAACCTACTCTCTTAATATTTACAAGTACATTATAAAATACTTAACACTTTTATGTCAAGTAAAAAAGCTTATTTTTCCCTTAAAATAAGCCTTTAATGCTGCTTTCAAAATTTTTTATAACATTTTGTTGTTCTTGAATATAATAGTTTTTTGTAATATTAGAATGAAGTTTTATTGGATGAATTTGTTTTAAATTATTTAAGGTTTTCTTTTTAAGCTCCAAACCTAATTGAATTAAATAAAGAAAATTATTATTTATAGTAAAAGATTCATTAGCTAAATATTTTTCAGTTACTAAAGTAGCGTAAAAGAGGGAAATTTCTTTTAATTTATTAGGATATTTAGATAAATTAAATTCATAATCTGAAATTAATTCATCAATTGTTTTAATCTTTTTAGTTATAAAATTAAAAACTTTATTAATAATTATTGGATAAGGCATATTTTCTTCATATGAAAAATTATTAAGCATTTCATTTAAAGTAGCAGTTTTAGATAAACGTTTACCTTCATAAAAATAGTGATTATAAAAGTATTTGGAAGTAATATATTTAGCTATTTCTTTTTTACTAAATTCTTTATCATAAGCATCTGGATAATATTTTTTCATAAAGGAAGCTGATTTTTTATAACCATAAATGTATGCTTTAATTTCTTCATCAAGCTGATTATAATTTATATTCCAAAACATTCCATCTTCATTATCTACATAATCAATAGCTGAAAATAATGTTGTTAAATTAAAACAAGATTCTTTATTAGCAAGTTCAATTATTAAAACATGATATAGTTCGTGATATAGACAATTAACAAATTCTAAAAAGCGTTTTTGATAGTTGGGATTTTCTTTAAATAATTGCTTAATATTAAAAGTAAGTTGATGAAAATAGATTGGTTTTAAATTCATATCATAAGAACATATACTAAGCGTATTACCAATATCTTCTATAATATTACTGCTAAATTCAATTACTAACTCCAAATGATATTTTTTAGCCATTATTTTATAAAATTCATGCGCAAATTCTTGATAATCTTTTTTATTGGCATTTAAATAGTCAAAACAAGTTATTTTAGATACCATAATTCTTCATCATCTTTCATTACTGTTTTTATTATGCCACTACCAAGGCATTCATCTCCTTGATAAAACACACAAAACTGCCCAGGTGTAACGGCTTTAAAACCATTGGGATAATTAACTTTTATTTCGTTATTTTCTAAATATTCTAAGGTAATTGGAACATCCTCACTACGATATCTAAATTTAGCTGTGCAAGATGTTGGATGTTCATCACTAATAAAGTTTACATCTTCTAGATAGCATGAATTACTAATTAAATATTTATTATCTTCACCAAAAGCAACATACAAAATATTTTTACTAACATTTTTACCACAGACATAATGACGTTCTTCATAACCAGAAATACCAATATTTCTTCTTTGTCCAATGGTATAATTCATTAAACCATTATGTTTTCCAATTACTTCATTAGTTTCCACATTAATTATATCTCCAGGATTAGGTTTTAAATAGTTTTGAATAAATTTTTGAAAATTTCTTTCGCCTATAAAACATATACCAGTTGAATCCTTTTTCTTTGCCACATTAAGCCCAATATCAATTGCTATTTGTCTTACTTCTGGTTTAGTTAACTCACCTATTGGAAATAAGACATTTTCTAGTTGTTCTTTTTTTACTTGAGCTAAAAAATAGGTTTGATCTTTATTTAAATCAATGGCTCTTAATAGTTTACCATCTTTTATTCTAGCATAATGACCTGTTGCCATATATTTAGCGCCCAATCGTTCTGCTTCTTTTTTAAATACATCAAATTTAATATATTTGTTGCATAAAAGATCAGGATTAGGAGTTCTTCCAAGTTTTAGTTCTTTTAAAAAATAAGCAAAAACATTATCCCAATATTCTTTAACAAAATCAATTCGATGTAATTTAATTCCTAATATTTCACAAGTTTTTAAGGCATCATTATAATCAACTTCTTGAGGACATATTTCATTATCTAAATTAGGATTACCTAAAGTATCATTATTTAACATTGAGTCCCAATTACGCATGAATAGTCCTTCAACATCATACCCATCTTTTTTAAGTAAATAAGCGGCAACTGCAGAGTCAACTCCCCCACTCATGCCAATAATAACCTTTTCTTTCACACCAATCACATCCAAATCACTTGTATTATAGCAAAAATTACTTAATAAGGAAATGAAAAATATTAAGGATATGAGAACTTATTAAAAATGAGATAAATTCTATAATAAAAACAATAAAAATAAGAATTAAAGATAAACCTACTAATCTTAAAATAAATACTTCATTATCTTTTTTATATAAAATTCTTCCTATTACATTACGGCATATTTCTAAACATTTAGGAAATAATAAAAACAAAAAGATTAAAAAGATTAAATTAGTAAAAAGAA
>CANRMU010000034.1 GCA_947631895.1 uncultured Bacilli bacterium
CATTTTTTCTCCTTCCTAAAAATTAAAAAATCTAGTGAGTAAACTTTTTTAATTTACACACTAGATAATACACCTTCTAACCAACATAGAAAAAGAATTACCAAGTATAACAGGAGTAAGTAAAAGTACTGATGGTTGGACAAATGGAAATGTAACCTTAACAATCAATGGAGCAACAGATAGTGGAGGAAGTGGTTTACATGATAGCAAAAGATATAGCTTTGATAATGGAGTAAATTGGCAACTAGGAAATACTAAAGAATATCAAGCAAATGAAAGTAACATTATAATTAAAGTCCAAGATAATGCAGGAAACATCTATACCTATCCAACAGCACAAAGTATAACCAACATCGATAAAGAACCACCAAGTGTACCAACAGTAAATCTAAATGGCTATGTAAGCGGAACAGAAACATATGATGATGTTAAAATAAACTTAACATCAACAGATAATCAAAGTGTATCATATTATGAGTATTCAACAAATAAGAGTAGTACAACAAGAGTGCCAAATAATCCATGGACAATAAGTGATGAATTAAATGCGACATATTACTTTAGAGCAGTAGACCATGTGGGAAATCCAAGTGGATGGACAGGTGCATATACAATAAATAAAAAAGTAAAAACATTTGCGGACGAAGTAGTAAAATGTGGACAAGCAGGAACCGGAGCAGCAGAGTGTATTAAAAATAATGCCAATTTAGATACGACCAATTTAAAAACGGATACTACAAGTGATGCAAATATAAGATATGTAGGGGCAACAGTAAATAACTATATCGATATAGGCGATAAAGATAGTAATGGTAATCCAATATTATGGCGAATCATAGGAGTTATGAATAACATAACTAATTTAGATAATGGAGGACAAAAAGAAAGTTTAGTAAAAATAATAAGGGCAGATAGTATAGGCTCATATAGTTGGGATAGTAGTGCATCAGGAATAAATAATGGAAATGGAGTAAATGAATGGAGCCAAGCAGATATAATGAAACTATTAAATCCAAATACCGTATATAGTGGAACACCAGCCATAGGAGAAAGTTTGTATTGGAATAGAGGAAGTGGAAGTTGCTATAGTAGTTCAAGAGAAGCAAATACAACATGTAACTTTACAAGTATTGGAATAAATGAAGAAGCCAAGAACAAGATAGCAAAAGTAAGATGGAATACAGGGACATTTGCAACTTATAGCACAAGCAAATGGACAGCAAGCGCCACATATGAAGCAGAAAGAGGAAGTCATAATGGCAAAGAGCAATGTGCAAGTAATGGAGGAAATAATTGTAATGATACAGTACAAAGAACCACAACATGGGATGGATATGTAGGATTAATGTATCCAAGTGACTTTGGTTATGCTGTAGGAGGAAGTGTAAGAAATACATGTTTAGGAAAAAGTATGTATAGCTATGATGAAGGAAGTTGTAACACAAATGATTGGTTATTTACAAGTAGTTATACATGGACAATGACACCATCGCCGTATCCTTCTAATGCTTACTATGTGTTCTTTGTGAATTCGTCTGGCTGTGTCAGCTACTACAATGCTTACTATGCGGGCGGGGTTCAGCCAGTCGTATATCTATCATCGTCAGTAAAAATAATAGACGGTAATGGAGAAAAAGGCACGCCATTTATTGCCCAATAAAAGATGTTAGAGATAGCATCTTTTATATTTGCTTTTTAATATTCTTTATGTTATATTTTTGGGCAGATGAGGTTTTGGTATGAAAATTAAGGTTTGTTTAATTAAAGGTGAAGATAAAGTATTAGAAAATATAGTTTTAGGTAATATTATAGATAATATTATAAGTTTTAAAATAGAAGATATGTTAAATACTATTGATATTAATAAAGAATTATTTATTAGAGAAAATGATGAATATAAGTTTTTTCTTGATTTTTTAAATAAATCATGTATACTTACATTGAAAAAAGAAAATTATAGTTTAGATATTAATGTTGATAAGTGTAATTTTGAAATATTTGATAATAAAATAATTATTGATTATTATATTGAAACTGATGAATGTAATAATCATCTTATAATAGAATGGAATGATTAATATGTTTAAAGATGAACTTATTAAAGTATTAGAAGAATTAGAATATCCTAGTGATGAAGTAGAAGTTATTAAATCTAATCGTCCTGATTTATGTGATTATCAATTTGATGGAGCTTTTAAGTTAGCTAAAGTGTTACATAAAAGTCCTTTTGAGATAGGTAATAATATTGTTAATAAATATAAAGAAATGTGTGATATGAGTATTATAGCTAATATAGAATGTGTTAATGGTTTTGTTAACTTTAAGTTAAGTTCTTTATATATTAATAAGATGTTAAATAAAATGATTAATAGTGAAAGTTTTAATATTCATCTTCCTCCTAAAGAAAAGATTGTAATTGATTATGGTGGAGCTAATGTTGCTAAACCTCTCCATGTTGGGCATTTAAGACCGGCTATTGTTGGCGAAAGTGTTAAAAGAATATTAAAGTTTATGAATCAAGAGGTTATATCTGATGTTCATTTAGGAGATTATGGCCTACAAATTGGGGAAGTTATTTATGGTCTTAAGAAAGAAAATATTGAGTGTAAAGATATTAATATTAATTTATTAGACCGAATATATCCACAGATGAGTGCATTATGTAAAGAAGATGAATCTGTTAAAAATGAATGTGCAAGTATTACTAAAGAATTACAAGATGGAAATGTAGAGTATCAAGAATATTTTAAGAAGATTTTAGAAATTAGTAAAAAAGATATTAAAAAGAATTATGATTATTTAGATGTTTCATTTGATTTATGGTATGGAGAATCTGATGCTTATAAGTATATTCCAGAGTTAACTAATATTTTAAATAAACAAAACTTATTAACTTTAAGTGAAGGTGCTTTAGTTGTTGATGTATCTAAAGAAGATGATAAAAATCCTATTCCGCCTTTTATTTATCAAAAAAGTAATAAAGCTTATTTATATGGAACTACTGATTTAGCTACCATTTTAGAAAGGCAACAGGATTTTGCGCCTGATAAAATTATTTATCTTACTGATGCTAGACAATCATTACATTTTACCCAAGTATTTCGTGTTAGTAAAATGTTAAATGCTACTAAAAATATCGATTTAGAGTTCTTAGGATTAGGAACTATTAATGGTAGTGATGGAAAACCTTATAAAACAAGATCTGGTAATACTCCTAAACTTAGAGATTTATTTACTGAAACAAAAGAAATATTCAAAAATAAAAGAGAAGAAAATGAAAATATTAGTGAGAGTGATTTAGATATCATAGCTAATTCTATTATTAAATTTGCTGACTTACAAAATAATCCTCACAAAGAATACATCTTTGACATTCAAAAATTTTCTGATGTTGTTGGTAAAACTGGACCATATATCCTATATACCTATTTAAGAACAAATAAAATTGTTATAAATAATCCTATAAGTATAGACAAGTTAAATGAAACAATATATAATAATCAAGATCGGGAATTAAGAACCAAATTATTAGAATTAGATTCAATAATGAATTATGCATTTGAAAACCGATTACCATCTATAATTGCTAATTATTTATATGAATTATGTGTATTATTAAATACTTTTTATGAAAAAAATCATATTAATAATTTAGAAGATATAGAAAATAAAGAAAATTGGATATTACTATTAAACTTAACAACAAAGATAATTAAAACATTATTAGATTTATTAGTAATAAAAATTCCAAGTAAAATGTAAGGAGAATGATTAATGAAAAAATTAAAAGAATATTCTAAAGAAGAATTAGAAACTTTAAATTATGATGATATTGCTTATTTAATTTTAGAAGAAAAGAAAAAGAAAATGAAAATAAGTGATTTATTTAATAAAGTATGTGAAGTATTAGAATTAGATGAAGGAGCTTATGCTGATTATATTGCTGATTTTTTTGAATTATTAACTACTGATAAAAGATTTATTCAATTAAATGATGGATATTGGGATTTAAAAACTAAACATAGTGAAAAGATTGTTATTGAAGATGATGATGAAGAATATGAAGAAATAATTGAAGATAATGATGAAGAAGAAGTAGAAGAAGAAACAGATGATGATTATTATGATGAAGATAATGATGACGATGATAGTGATGATGATTTAAAAGATTTAGTAGTTATTGATGATGAAGATGAAGAAAATTAATTTGGTGAATTATGAAAGAAAGATTAGAAAGTATAGAAAAAAGATATAATGAAATTAATGATTTATTAATGGATTCTAATGTAATGAATGATTTTAATAAAGTTAAAAGTTTAAGTAAAGAACAGAGTGATTTAAAAGAGATTGTTGATAAGTATCAAGAATTAAAAAAGTGTGAAAATGATTTAGAAGAAGCTAAAAGTTTAATTAATGATCCAGAATTAAAAGAGATGGCTTTATTAGAATTAGAAAATAGTGAAAGTAAATTAGAAAGCTTAAATCATGAATTAGAAATATTATTAATACCTAAAGATGAAAATGATGGTAAAAATGTTATTATGGAAATTAGAGGTGCAGCTGGGGGAGATGAGGCTAACATTTTTGCTGGGGATTTACTAAGAATGTATACTTACTATGCTGAAAAAAATGGTTGGAAGATTGAAATTGATCATCAAATAGAAGGTACTAGTGGAGGATTTAGTCAAGTTGAATGTACTATTAAAGGTGAAAATGTTTATTCTAAATTAAAATATGAAAGTGGAGCACACCGAGTTCAAAGAGTGCCAGTAACTGAAACTCAAGGAAGAGTACATACTTCTACAGCAACTGTTTTAGTAATGCCTGAAGTAGATGATGTTGATATTGATATTAAAGAAAGTGATTTAAAAATAGATGTATACCACTCTAGTGGAGCTGGTGGTCAATCAGTTAATACATCTAATTCAGCGGTTCGTATTACTCATTTACCTACTAATACGGTTGTTACTTGTCAAAATGAAAGAAGTCAATTAAAGAATAAAGATAAAGCTATGAAACTACTTAAAATTAAATTATATGATAATATGCGTTTAGAAAAAGAAATGAAAGAGGGAAGCGAACGGAAAAGTAAAATTGGAACGGGGGATCGTTCTGAAAAAATTAGAACATATAACTATCCTCAAAATCGAGTAACTGACCATCGAATTGGTTTTTCTGTTATGAGTTTAGATCGCGTGATGGATGGTGAGTTAGAACCAATTATTGAAGCTTTAATAACCGAAGATTTAAAAAGAAAATTAGCTGGAGAGTAGTTTTAAATTATTTTGGACTTGAATTCATTATAAAAAGAAGTTATAATTTAGTTAGAAAGAAACAAAATCTTTCTTACATATATTATGCTTTATTGCATAATATAATATTGGATATAAAAAGAGATACACCTGATATTTATTAGTTAGGTGTTCTCAGTCCAAAATTATTTATTGAGAGCACCTATTCATTAACGAGTAGGCGTCTTTTTTTAATCCTTTTTGTCGTAAATTTTTGATAGTACAATTAATATTACTATCAAGACTATTAAGTAAGTCAAAATTTACTCCTTTCATAGGACCGCCTCCTTCCTTTTATTCACTATTTTTAAATTTATAAACCAAAAGGACTGAGGTAAAAACACCTAACATATCAAATGTATCTCTAATATATATTGTAGCATAAAATTATATTTTTTAAATAGGCTTTGACGATTTTTTACATATTTTTTGGTATGCTATTGTTATTTTTATGTTGATTTATTAAATTAAAACTGTTATAATTTAGTTAGAAAGAAACGAAAATCTTTCTATAAAAAGAGATACATCTGATTATTAGTTAGGTGTTCTCAGTTCAAAAACAGGTGGTCCTTGCTATGGCAAATTTTTGAAAGAATAATTAATATTACTACCAAGATTATTAAATAATCCACTTGCTATTCCATTCATAGGACCGCCTCCTTCCATTAAAAATATTTTTGTATTGCACCTAGTTAAGAAACTTTTTTAATTGGTCTTAGTGGTTGTTGTTGGGATAAATCTTGGATAGAATAATTTATTACTTCCAAGATTTTTAAATTAATTCACTAGCTTCTCTTTTTATAGGATTGAGATTTTCAGGCTAAAAAATTTTGGAATGACATCTAGTTAAGTGTCTTTTTTTATTTTATTTATGCTAAATTTATAATTTAATGTGAAAAAATCGTAAAAAACATTGTTTTTTTGAAAAAATAATGTATAATATTGTTCAAAAATGTGAAAAAATATAATATAATTCTATTATAATAGAGGAGGATTTATAATGCTAATTGGATTTAAAGTTAAAAATTTTAGGTCATTTAATGACATGCAACATTTTTCTATGGTTGCTGGCAAAACGAGAAATTTTCCAGAACATATAGCAAATATTAACAATTTGAAAATATTAAAATTTAGTTCTATATATGGTGCTAATGCCTCTGGCAAATCTAACTTAGTTTTAGCTATTGATTTAGGAAAAGAGCTATTACTTAATAATATACAGGGTTTATTTTCAAATCAATATTTTAGAATGCATGAAAAAAATAAAGAAATACCTTCTTATTTTGAATATGAAATTGCCAAAAATAATAAATTATATTCATATGGATTTGAAGTAAATATTAATAAGAAAGAAATAGTTTCAGAGTGGCTTATTGATATGACCAAAAACAATCAATTTGTTATATTTGAAAGAGATGCTATTAAAAAAACTATTAAAACTGATTTAAAAATAAAAGATAAAGCTGATGGAAACCGATTTGAAGTTTGTAAGAGCGATATATTAAATAATAATAATATTTTTTTTCTTACAGAAATGACAAGAAGAATTCATATGAATAATGTAAAAACTTCTTCCTTTATTGACTTTGAGAATGTGTTTGACTTTTTTCTAAACGATTTGCAATTAGTCTTGCCTAATCAAAATAGAGAAATTAAATTTAATTATTTTTCACAATTTAAAAATGATATTAAGCCTTTATTAAAAATGCTAGGGTTAGATATTGATGATTTATTAGAATGTGAATCTAATATGTCAGAAATTAAAGACAGACTTTCTTCATCTGAATATAATAGACTTACATCTGATATCAATCAATTAAGCAATAATGTGTCTAAATTTGATATAACTTTAAGAATTGAAAATTGTATATATACAATAAGTGGCAATAATAAAGATGAAAATCTCAATGTAAAAGTTATAAAAATATTACATACTAATTCTAATACATATTTTGATACTTATGAAGAATCTGATGGAACACTTAGAATTTTAGAATTAATTGATATATTATTATCCGATAATAAAGTTTTTATTATTGATGAGATAGATCGAAGCCTACATCCATCTCTTACAGTTAGATTTGTTAATTGTTTTTTAAAACTATTAAAAAATAGAAATATTCAATTAATAATTACAACTCATGAATCTCGATTATTGAGTTATAATGTTTTAAGAAGAGATGAAGTATGGTTTTCTGAAAAAAGAAAAGATGGATCAACAAAATTATATTCATTGGAACAATTTAAAGATGATGCTAGATTTGATCGAAAAATAGATAAAGCATATTTAGATGGAAGATATGGAGCAATTCCTATTTTTATAGATTTTCCTGGAGTAAGCAATGGGAGTACAGACAAGTAGTAAATTTGCTGAAAGACGAAATGAAATAATGGTTGAAATGCCTAAATATTTTTTAATATATGAAGGTGAAGTAACTGAACCAATGTATTTTAATGGTATTATAGTTAATAGAAAAAAATTGGCAATAAAACAATCATTATCTTTAATAAGTGTTCTTAGAAGTTTAGATGATTCATCTAAAAGTCACCCTAAATATGCTCTAAAAATGGCAAATGATATTAAATATCAAAGTACAGAAAATGTTATTAGTAAAGAAAATTTATATAAATGCATAGTTGATTTTATAAAAAATGAGGATATATTCAATAAAGACGAATTAATAAATATGGCAAAAATATATATTGAGAATTATGCAAATGATTTAATAGACCGACGTGAAATTGATAATATAATCATAGATATTTATAAAGATAATGTTTTTCAAAATATAGCATCTGAAATTATTGATTATTTAGAAATTCAAAGGGTTGTTCTAGATTATAATTCAGAAATTGATGTTATTAATTTAATTGTTGATAGGGATAAGGGTAACTTTAAACCAGAACAATATGATAATTTAGTCAATAAGTGTATTGAAAACAATATTAAATTATATGTAAGTAAACCCCTGTTTTGAAGCATGGTTATTAATGCATTTTGAAGAATTTGATAATTTAGATTTTGATAAGTTGTTAGAAAATAAACGAGTTAATTCAAACAAAAAATCAAGAAAATATTCAGATAAAATGCTTTCTGAAATAATAGGTTATGATAAATCTAATTTGAATTTTGATATATTTGTTAACAAAATTGATGATGCTATAAAACGTGAGAAAAAATATTGTGAAAATGTAGATGACCTTAAAGATAAAATAGGCTCAAATATTGGTATATTAATAGAAAATATGAGAAATTAGATGCAATACGGCATCTTTTTTAGGTGCAAAATATAATGTAAAGAGATGAATTTATGTTTTTTCGCTTTTTAAAAGTTCTACCTTTTTGAACCTTGTATGATTTGAACTAATAATAAATGTATGCTAAAATGACGTTAAGTGATGTTATGAAACCAGATTATATTAGTGATGTTGATTGGAATATTCTTGCAAATAAATATTCTAATTTAGAAGAAGTAATTGATAAATTAAATAAACATTATCCTGTTCAATATTTAATTGGAAATGTTCCTTTTTTAAATACAACTATTAAA
>CANRMU010000035.1 GCA_947631895.1 uncultured Bacilli bacterium
AGTTAGATAATTTTAGAATTGTCTTTTTCTTTGTTTAAATCTCTATCAAAGTTATTAATCTTTCATACTTTTGCTTACTAAAATTGCAAGACCATTAATTTTGGCTTTGAGTTTATCACTCATATTGATTTCCTTTTTTACATACCACATCACACCCTTTCTTTGCAATAGCAAAAAAATCAACTTGCGTTGATTTAATCATTAACATCGCTTTGGTGCGACGATTTTACCTTTTGGAGCAAGTGAGGGTAGTCGAAACCCCGTCTCAACCTTGGCAAGGTTGCATTCTAGCCGTTGAACCACACCTGCGTAAATCAATAATAACAAAAAAAATAAATAATTGCAAGAAAAATAATGCTATGCTATAATGTTTAAGAATAGAAAGACGGTTATAAAATGAAAAAAAAGAAGAAAATTTTAATAATAGTAATTGTCATTATCGTTTTAATTGCAATTGGAATTGGTTCATACTTTTTGTTTTTTAAATCAAAATCTAATGAAGAAGTTACAGTTCCTGAAGTTAAAGTTATGAATAAAATTGATGGTTATGAATATACTTTAGATGATAGAGATACCGAAGTTTTTAAAGAAAAATTTGAAGAATTAAAGAAGTTATTAGAATCGGAATCTTTTGAAGAAAAAGACTATGTTTCATTAGTTAGTGAGTTATTTATTATTGATTTATATACTATTGATAATAAGATAAGCAAGTATGATGTTGGTGGTCTAGAATATGTTTATGAGCCAGCTCGTGATTCATTTAAAAGTATGGCCATGGATTCAATATATAAAACCGTAATAAATAATATTGATAAAAAAAGAGAACAAAGTTTACCGATTGTAAAATCTTCCACTGTTAATGAAATAACACCTAGTACTTATGAAATGCCTGATGAAAGTAGAGTAGAATCTTATGATGTTGATATTTCTTGGGATTATGAAACATCTTTAGGTTATGATAATGAAGGAATAATAACTTTAATTAAAAATGATAATCGAATTGATGTTGTAGCGTTTAATCCAGAAAAGTAAAAAATAAGATTGTTAAATGAAAAAAAATTTAGTATAATGAGTGAAATAAGGGTGAAAGTTATGAAAGAAAAAAAAGGAAATGAAGTTAAACTTATAAGTAATAAAAAATTATTAATCTCAGCGTCAATTTTAGCTGTTTCAATTGTTTTAATTGGTTTTAGTCTAACATATGCTTACTTTACAGTAGGTTATGGTGGAAAAGCTGATATTAATGGTAATCAAGCAGCTATATTAAATGTTGATTCAGATTTAAAAAATGCCTCAGCTATTAATGAAACAGAAATGGCTTTAATAAATGCTGAAGATGTTGATACTGAAGCTAAGAAAGTTACTTTTGATGTTATTAATCAAGGAACATCTACTGTAAACGCTAAATATGTGGTTAAATTAATTAATTATTCCATAACTAAAAATTTATCTAGTAAATATTTTAAATGGAAATTAGTTGTAAATCCTGGTGAAAGTGAACAAGTATTTACAGGTAACTTCTTACAAAATGAAGAAGATGAAGGTACTAAATTAGTTGGTGATGCTAGTGATAAATTAACTGGTTTAAATATGGAGTTAGTAAGTGAAGATGAAGCTTTAACATTAAATATTGGTAAAACTGATCATTTAGTATTCTATGTATGGATTGAAAATGATAATGATTTAAATCAAATATATTTAACTAATGGTGAATTTAGAGGAAGACTTTCTCTAGAAGCATTCCCAACTAAATAAAAGACAATAGTCTTTTTTCTTTTATGAGGAGGTATTAACGTGAATGTATTAGGACTCATTTTTCCTATTTTATCTGGAATTTTTTTCTTAATTGGTTTTGGAATAGTTTCTTTAATTAATGATAAAAAAAGAATAAATGTTTTAGCAATTAGTCTTGCTTTTATTGTTATGATTGGCATTATTTTTATGGATTTATTACCAGAAATAACTGAAGTTAGTTATCGCATTTCTTCCACTAAAATAGTGAAAATATTAATTATTATTGGTAGTATTTTACTTGGAGTAGGTATTTTAAAATTATTTGATATTTTTATTCCTAATCATAATCATCATCACCATGAAAAAGAAAGAAATCATAAAGAACATATCGGACATCAATTTCATCTAGGGTTTGTTATATCTTGTTCTTTAATTTTACATAATATTTTAGAAGGAATATCAATTTATATTTTAACTTTAGAAAACTTTACTGGTGGTTTTTTACTGGCAATGGCTGTTGGCTTACATAATTTACCACTTAGTATTGAAATTGGCAGTTCTCTAGAAGATGTTAAAAATAAAAAAATGGTATATGGTTTAAAATCTTCTTTAATTTTATCAAGTTTTATTGGAGCTTTAATCTTAGTCTTGTTTAAAATAGAAATTAGTGATATGATTTTACTTGTTTTATTAAGTATTTCTTTGGGTATGATTATATATATTGCTTTATTTGAATTATTAAAAGAAATTTATAATTATAAAACCCAAAAAGAAACATTATATGGGATTATAATAGGTATAATTTTATTAATTATAATGGCTTTTATTGATTAGGAGGAAAATATGAAATTAGATTTACAATTAT
This sequence comes from uncultured Bacilli bacterium, assembly GCA_947631895.1. Classification (GTDB taxonomy): domain Bacteria; phylum Bacillota_I; class Bacilli_A; order RF39; family UBA660; genus Ventrenecus. The sequence continues at coordinate 2,600 of CANRMU010000035.1, forward strand.
TTGGAAGAGCTTATGAAGTAAGAAAAGCAAGTATTCAAAAAAATGGAGCGGCTAAAGCTAAATTATATTCTAACTATGCTAAAGAAATTTATTTGGCTGCTAAAAAAGGAACACCGGAAATTGAAAGTAATATTGCTTTAAAAAGGATGGTTGATAAAGCTAAAAAAGAACAAGTACCATCTGATATTATTAAAAGAGCAATTGATAAAGCTAAAGGTGCTGGTGGCGAAGATTATGAAGTTGTAACTTATGAAGGTTTCGGTCCTGGAGCTTCAACTTTAATAATAAGAACTTTAACTGATAATGTTAATCGAACTGTTGGCATGGTAAGAGCCGCTTTTAATAAAGTTCATAAAAGTTTAGGAGTTAATAATTCGGTATCTTATAATTATGATTATTTAGCGGTTATTAGTATTAAAGGTTATGATGAAGAACAAATTTTTAATGCTTTATTAGAAAATGGTATAGAACCAATTGATTTTGAAGTAGAAGATGATGAAATATTAATTAGTGTTAATCCATCTGATCATAATAAAGTTAAAGATGTTTTAGAAAAAATTGATAGTAATATTAATTATGAAATTGATGAAGAAGGAATGTATGCTAAAGATAAAGTTACTTTAACTGGTGAAGACTTAGAAACTTTTCATAAACTGTATAAAATGCTTGATGAAATTGATGATGTAACAGATATTTATCATAATGTAATTTTAGAAGATGAATAAAAATCTTCTTTTTTTGTTCGAAAAAAAAGGAAATCGATACCTTAATAGGTAATATATGAGTAGAAAGGAGGAAATTTGTGGATGAAAATATTCTTAAAGATATTGAACTTTTTATCAAGAATCGTTTGTTTCTAGATGAAGTTCCAGAGTTTAAAGATTGGTATGATAAAGAATTATTTTACATGAACATTGAAAATAATTTATTAAAAGAATTATCAGAATTTTTAAAAGAAAAGTATAGTGATTTTTATGATTTAGATAATTTAAATCATATTACCAAATTATTTATATTATATCCTGATGGTTTACCTAAAATTTTAAATGAATTGTCATGGGATATAACTAAGATTCTTTTAGATATTTTTGATGAAGATAAGCGTGAGTTTTATATGAATCTTTGTTATGAAAAGAATCTTTCGGTACCATCTTTAAAGAAATATCTATGTGAAGAGATTTATGAAAAATTTTTATATTGTCTTGCTACTTATTATGAAAAAGAAAAACTTGATAGTAAAGATTATTATGATTTAATTGATAAAGTTATTAAAGTTTCGAAAAGAATTATTTAAAAATTCATTTATCTATCACATTTTTGCTATAATATAATGATAAAAGAAAGGAAATTATTATGAAAATATTAGTTGTAGATGATGAAGAGTTAATAAGACAAGTTCTAAAGGAATACTTAAGTATTGAAGGTTATCAAATATATGAAGCAGAAAATGGGATAGAAGCTATCAATGTAGCTAAAGAAAGTGATATTGATTTTATAATTATGGATATTATGATGCCTAAGATGGATGGCTATCAGGCTATTAAAGAAATTAAGAAAATTAAAAATATTCCTGTTTTACTTTTATCGGCCCGTAATGAAGAAGTAGATAAATTATTAGGTTTTGAAATAGGTGTAGATGATTATGTTACTAAACCATTTAGTCCTAAAGAAGTAGTGGCGAGAGTAAAAGCTATTTGTAAAAGAAGTAAAACTAAAGATGAAACATTTATTTTTAATGAGTTACAAATAGATGATAAAGCCCATGAAGTAAAAATAAACAATCAAAAGATTAATCTTACACCAAAAGAATATGATTTACTTAAATACTTTGTTTCTAATCAAAATATAGCTTTAACTAGAGAACAATTATTAAATAATGTTTGGGGTTATGATTTTTATGGCGATGATAGAACAGTTGATACTCATGTCAAAACCCTTAGAAAACATTTAGGTTCTTATGGTAAATATATTAAAACAATTATGAAAGTAGGTTATAAATTTGAATATAAAGAAGAAGATTAATATTAATAAATTTACTTTAATATGGTTAGTATTATTTAGTATCTTTATAATTTTAATTTTGTGGTTATCAACAATCTTTTATTATCGTTATTCTTATGAAACGTATCAAGTTAAAAATATGAATCAAATAGCTAATAAGATTTTAAATATTAAAGAAGGTTCTTTAAATAAACAATTAGAATCTTTAGCTTATAAAAATGAAGTATGTATGGAAGTTTTATGGAATGATGGGAATGTATCTAGTTATAATACTTTAATGGTTGGATGTGAATTAAGTTCTAATAATAATGAAATAATTAGATTACAAAATGAATTTTTAAAGTCTAATGATACTACTCAAACTTATCGAATTAAAAGTAGGGAATATCAAGCTTATGCTTATTTATATGGTATTAAAACTAATATTGGAAGTATTTATTTGTATAGTCCTTTAAAAGATTTAAGCGAAGTAAGTAAAGTATTACAGAGTCAATTAATATTTATTACTATTTTAGCCGTTATTATAGCTTCTATTATTGCTTATTTCTTATCTAAAAAGTTAACTAATCCAATTTTAGAAATAACTAATAAAGCTAGAAATTTAGGTAAAGGTAATTATAATCAAACTTATGAAGAATCAGGTATTAAAGAAATTGATGAATTAGCTGGAGTTTTAAAAAATACTCAAGAAGAACTTATCAAAACTGATGAATTAAGAAGAGATTTAATGGCTAATGTTTCACATGATTTAAAAACTCCTCTTACCATGATTAAAGCTTATGCTGAAATGGTTAGAGATTTAACTTATCAAGATGATGAAAAAAGAATTAATAATTGTAATATTATTATGAATGAAACAGATCGTCTAAATTTATTAGTAAATGATATTTTAGATTTATCTAAATTAGAAGCTGATGTTAAAGAATTAGAAATAACTAAGTATGATTTAGTAAGTGAAATAAAAGAGATTATTAAAAGGTATGAAATAATTAAAGAAACGGAAAATTATAATTTTGTTTTAGAAATGCCTAATAAAGCTATGGTTTTGGCTGATAAAAATAAAGTTAATCAAGTTATTTATAATCTCATTAATAATGCTATTAATCATACGGGTAAAGATAAAACGGTAACAATTAGATTAAGTAAAAAAGATAATGAATATTTATTTGAAGTTATTGATACTGGTAAGGGAATAAGTGAAGAAGAAATACCTTTAATATGGAATAAATATTATAAGAGTGAAAAAAAATATAAAAGAAATGTAGTAGGAACAGGAATTGGCTTATCAATTGTTAAATCAATATTAGAAAAACATCAATTTAAATATGGCGTTAAATCTAGGGAAAATAAGGGTTCTAATTTTTACTTTTACATTAAAAGTGTTAAGTAATTAAATGTTCACTAATCTATCACAAAAATTTCATAAGTAGATAGTAAGATGTAAGCATGAAAGGAAGTGATGAATAGTTAGATATAAAAAATAAAAAAAAATAACATATAAACTCAAACTCACACTTTACGAAAAGAAGGAAAAATCTTCTTTTCTTTTATTTTATCTTTTGGTAAAATGTTTGTTGACTGGGAGGATTATTATGACTGAAAAAATTGCAAAAATGATGGTTAAGGCTTTTGGAGCTTGGGCAGGAACAATGTTTGGCAAATATTTAATAATTTTTATTTTATCAATGTTACCAATCTTAGAATTAAGAGGTGGACTAATCGCCGCAAGTCTTCTTAATTTACCAATGTGGCAAAGTTTTGGAATATGCTTTTTAGGAAATATTATTCCAATACCTTTTATTTTATGGTTTATAACGCCTTTATTTAATCGTTTAAAAAAACATAAAGGTCTTGGTAGTTTAGTTTTAAAATTAGAAAATAAAGCTAAAAGTAAAAAAGAACAAATTGAAAATTTAAAATATATTGGATTATTTTTATTTGTGGGAATTCCCCTACCGGGTACAGGAGCATGGACTGGTTGTTTAATTGCCGCTTTATTAAATTTAGATAAGAAAAAATCTTTAATGGCAGCTATTGGAGGTGTCATTTTAGCAGGTATTATTATGTTAATTTTATCTTATGGAATACTTGGTAATTTAATTAGTTAAATGCCAAGTATTTTTAATTAAGTGTCAAATAAAATAATTATCAAAATTAGCAAAGCCTTGTCAAAAACTTAATTTGCCTTTATAATGGAAATATAGATAATTAATATTTTAAATTTTCTATAAATATATGGAGAGGAGAGTAATTATGGATGCAACAATCCTCTTAGCTTTAGTTTTAGGTCTTGCTATAGGAGCTGGAATTACTTTTTTAATTAAGTATATTAAAGAAAAAGGTGCTGAAAAAGAAGCTGCTAAACTAATAAATGATGCTAAAAAAGAAGTTGAACAACTAAAGAGGGAACAACTATTAGAAGTAAAAGAAGAATCAAAGCGTTTAAAAGAAGAAGCATTAGAAGAAGTTAAAGTAAAAAAAGATGAACTAGCTGTAACTGAAGAACGTTTACTTCAAAGAGAAACTAGTTTAGATAAAAGAGATGAAATGCTTCAATCAAGAGATAAAATGCTTGATGATAAAGACCAAAGTTTATTAGCAAAGCAAAAAGAACTACAAAGCAAAGAAGAGGAATTAGATGCTAAGCTAAAAGAAGAAATAACTCGTTTAGAGCAAATTTCTAAATTTAGTAAAGAAAAAGCAAGAGATTTAATACTTAAAAGAACTGAAGATGAGATGGCTTTAGAAATAGCCGAATACATTAAAGAAAAAGAAGAAGAAGCCAAATTAACAGCTAATGAAAAAGGTAAACAATTAATTATTGAGTCTATGCAACGTTATTGTGCAGATGTGGCTACTGAACAAACAGTAAGTACCATTAATTTGCCTAATGATGAAATGAAAGGTAGATTAATTGGTAGAGAAGGAAGAAATATTAGAACAATTGAAGCTGTTACTGGTGTTGATTTAATTATAGATGATACTCCAGAAACAATTGTGGTTTCTTCATTTGACCCTTTACGAAGAGAAATTGCTAAACTTACTATTGAATCTTTAATTAAAGATGGTAGAATTCATCCATCAAGAATTGAAGAAATTTATGACCGTGTAAGTAAAGATATGAATAGCCGAATTATGGAACTTGGAAATGAAGCTTGCTTTAAATTAGGAATCAGTAAAGTTGATTCCGAATTAGTAAGATTAATTGGTAAGTTAAATTTTAGAACCAGTTACGGCCAGAATGCTTTACAACATTCAATTGAAGTTGGAGAACTTTGTGGTCTAATGGCTTCGGAATTAGGAGAAAATGTTGTTCTTGCTAAAAGAGCAGGATTACTTCATGATATTGGTAAATCAATTGATTTTGAAGTTGAAGGAAGTCATGTTGATATTGGTCTAGATATTGCCAAAAAACATAAAGAAGATGAAATCATTTTAAATGCTATTGCTTCTCATCATGGTGATTGTGAAGCAACAAGTGTAATTTCTTACTTAGTTCATATTGCTGATACCTTATCAGCTACTAGACCAGGAGCAAGAAATGATTCATTAGATAACTACATTAAGCGTTTAGAACAACTAGAAGAAATAGGTAATTCATTTGAAGGCGTTGAAAAAACATATGCAATGCAAGCCGGAAGAGAAGTAAGAGTAATGGTAAAACCAGAAGAAGTAACTGATCAAGCATCTTACAAAATTGCTAGAGATATGAAAGAAAAAATTGAAAAAGAAATGCAATATCCTGGTACTATAAAAATCGTTGTAATACGTGAATCTCGTGCTCAAGAAGAAGCTAAATAGTTTCTTCTTTTAATTTACACTCCTTTATATAAAAAAATTGCTTAGCATTAAATGTTTTGCTAAAATTATAATAGGGAGTGAAATAGTGATAAATAAAGAAAAATGTCTAAAAATATTAAAAACTAAATATCAAGATTTAGATGCCTTAAAGAAAATGCAAGAACAACTAAATAATTATTTTTTAGCTATGAAAAATTATACATTAGAAAAAAATAATTATCAAATTAATGATAAAGTTGACGGAGTTTAAATTTATCGGAAACTGATGGAGTGTGTTAAAAAGATGGATGAGCAATAGAATTAAGTGTAAAAGA
>CANRMU010000036.1 GCA_947631895.1 uncultured Bacilli bacterium
ATGCTCGAAAATCAAGCATAGACTCTATCTATAAATTTTTCATGCGTTTATCCTGGAAAATAATATAGTTTTATTTTAGGATTAAGTTCTTTAAAGTAATAATAGTGATATATATTTTATAAAGTAGACACTACTTTACAATATGAATAAGAAATTTGATTTATAAATTTCTTATTTTTTGTTATAGTATTTTTAGAATAGAAAAGAGTTGATTAGTGTGAAAGCACCAAAAGTTATGGAGCATCTTAAACCAGCCCATATTGCGTGTGAGAAAAGTGATATAGCTCCAATTGTTATTATGCCAGGAGATCCACTAAGGGCTAAATATATTGCTGAAAAATATTTAACTGATTATAAATTAGTTAGTGATGCTAGAAATATGTTTGCTTATACTGGGATGTATCATGATAAACGCATTACAGTTATGGGTTCAGGAATGGGAATGCCATCAATGAGTATTTATGCCTTTGAGTTATTTTACTTTTTTGGGGTAGAAAGAATTATTCGGATTGGAACATGTGGAGGCTTAAAAGAATATCTAAATGTTCCTGATTTGATATTAGCAAATTCTAGTTATACGGAAGGAAATTTTGCATATTCTTATAATGGCGATCCTACTCATGTTGCATATCCATCTAAAAAATTAAATGAAGTTATATTAGAGCAAGCTAAAGCAAAAGGATTAACTATTCATGAGGGATGTGTAATGTGTACTGAACAATTTGGCTTTTATTCTGATAATGAACATGTTTTAAAAAGAGTACCAGAAGATATTGATATTATTGCTGAAGAAATGGAAAGTTTTGCGCTTTTTCATATCGCAAGTAGTTTTGATAAAGAAGCATCAGTTATTCTAACCGTTGTTGATAGTAAATTTAGTGATCAATTTATGTCTATTAAAGATCGCGAACAATCATTAGATAATATGATTCTTTTAGCTCTAGAAAGTATTTAAAAATGTCATTTAAAAAATTAGTTAAAAGTTTTAAATATGCCATAAGTGGGATTAAAAGTGCCATTAAAAGTGAACAAAATATGAAGATTCATATTTTGTTTATGGAGTTAGTTATTTTAATGGGTATCATTTTAAATCTTAGTGTTTTTGAATGGCTAATTGTTTTAGTTTGCTTTATGAGTGTTATTAGTAGTGAATTATTTAATACTGCTTTAGAAGAATGTGTTAATCTAGCGTCCCCAAATATAAATGAAAAGGCTAAATTAGCTAAAGATATTTCAGCGGGTGCCGTTTTAGTTACAGCCATTTTTTCTTTCTTAATTGGTTTAATTATTTTTTTACCTAAAATAATAATATTTGTGAAAGGCTTGATGTTATGAAAAAAATAATTATTTTTTTATTGGCTTTTTTAGGATTTTTAAGTAATGTTAAAGCTATCGATTTTAATCTTAATTCTAAAAATGCTATTTTATATAATTTAGATGAAGATACGATTCTTTATGAAAAAGATAGTGAAAAACAAACTTTTATTGCGTCTTTAACGAAGATTATGACGGCTATTGTAACAGTTGAAAATATTAGTAATTTAGATGAAACTGTTACATTAACTTATGATGATTTTGCGGGTTTAGTTGAAGCTGATGCTTCTGTTGCCGGTTTTTATGTTGGTGAAGAAGTTACAATAAGAGATTTATTATATGGTTTATTATTACCATCTGGTGCTGATGCTGCCCAAGCATTAACTAGAATTGTCGCGGGTAGTCGTGATGAATTTGTAAACCTAATGAATGATAAAGCTATGGAATTAGGTTTATTAAATACTCATTTTGTAAATGAAACTGGTTTACATGATAATAATCATTTTTCAACAGTAAAAGACGTAGCAACCATGTTTAAATATGCCTTACAAAATCCTACTTTAAAAGAAATTTTTTCTAATCCCACATATACAATTAGTGATAATTCTAAATCATTTTTTAGTACGGTTATGGCTTATAAAAATAGTTATAATTTAGAAATGGATTATTTAATTGGGGGCAAGACGGGAACAACTGATGAAGCAGGACTTTGTCTTGCGACATTTGCTTTGGGAGGTAATACTAATTATTTATTAGTTACAACTGGAGCCGAAGGTGATGGTGGACACATTAAAGATGCTAAAACGATTTATGATTACTTTATTAGCCATTATGATACCTATGAAGTAATTAGTGACAAAGATCTTATATTATCTTTAAAAACCGTTAACTCTAAAGAAAAAGAAGTTGTTTTCTATGCTAATAAAACTTTAAATAAATATCTAGCCAAAGACTTTAATAAAAAAGATTTATTTTATCAATATGAAGGAGTAGAAAAAGCAAACTATTTTACTAAAGTAGGAACTAAATTAGGTACTGTTAGAGTAATTTTAAATGATAAAGTTATTGATAATATCGATATTATTTTAAATGAAAAATTAACGTTTTCTTTAATGGCATTTTTAATTAATTATTGGTATGGTGTTTTAGTAATTTTATTAATTGTTATATTTACCTTTATTATGATAAAGAAAAAATATAAGTAAAATTGTTCAGTGAAGTGAACAATTTTTTGATTTTTGCAAAATTGTTCACTTGAATGAACAATAATTTGACTTTTGAAAAATTGTTCAGTATAATTATTATGGTGGTAAAATATGATAAATCGTGAACATTATTTAAAAATGATTAGAGGATTTTATGATTCTGATTTAATTAAAATTATAACTGGTATCCGTAGATGTGGAAAATCAATTATTTTAAATCAAATTATGGAAGAAATTAAAGAAAAAACGGATAATATTATTTACTTAAATTTTGAAGATGAAAGTGTTATATCAAATATTTATAATAGTGAAAAGTTAATTTGGTATGTTGAAAATAATCGTAAACCAGGAAAATGTTATGTTTTTTTAGATGAAATTCATGAAGTTACTGATTGGCAAAGAGCAGTTAAATCTTTAAGATTGCATGATAATTCCGTATTTATAACTGGTTCAAATTCTAAAATTCTTTCTAAAGAATATACAGATGCTTTTAGTGGTAGGTATGTATCTTTTAGAATAAGACCTTTTGTATATAAAGAAATTCTTTCATATACCAAAGAATTAAATAAAGAATGTAGTGTTTCTGATTATCTTATTTGGGGTGGTTTTCCTAAGCGTTTTGAATTTAATAAAGAAGATATGATTACTTATTTAAAAGATTTAAATGAATCAATTGTTGTTAAGGATTTAATTAATCGTTTTAGTATTAAAAATGAACAACTTTTTAGAAGAATTACTAATTATATTTTAGTATCTAATTCAAGAATTTTTTCTTCAAGAAGTGTTGAAGGATATTTAAAAAATGAACATATAAAAGGGTCTATAAATACAATTATAAAATATTTAGGATATTTAGAAAAAGCTTATGTTATTAATAGTATAAAACCATATTCTTCTAAAACTAAAAGTGAATTAGCATATTACTTTAAAATTTATGATGAAGATGTATCATTTAATTCAATTAGATGTTTAGATAATAGATATGATTTAACTCATAATTTAGAAAATATTATATATAATGAATTAATATATATGGGGTATGAACTAAAAGTTATAAATAATGATGAAAGCAATAAAGAAATTGACTTTATTGCTATAAAAGATGGTAAAGAATATTACATACAAGCTGCCTATAGTGTTCTAAATGAAAAATCATATGAAAGAGAATTTAGTGCTTTTGCTAAAATACCAAATGATAAGAAAAAGATTTTAATTACAAATGATGATATAGATTATTCTACAAGTACAGTAACTCATTTAAAATTTAAAGATTTTTTATTGATGGATTCCCTTGATAATATTTAAAGAAGGTGAATAGTTTGGCGAAGAGAAGAAGTAAAAATAAAGTTAATATTATTAATGTTGTTTTAGTTTTAATAATTGGTTTATTAATTTATACTAGTAAAGATTATTTAGTTGCGTTTTTAGATGAAATAACAATTAAAACTGAAGCTAGAAGTTATCAAATTAGTGAAATACCGCCTTATGATGGAGAACCTTACGTAATTATAAATGATAATAAACCTTATTTTAATGATGAATATGATACATCTAAATCTTTTGAATTTTATAGCGAATTAGATTCTTTAGGTAGATGTGGTGTAGCAGTTGCAAGAGTTGGTCTTGATACCATGCCAGATGAAGAACGAGAAAGTATTGGGATGATTAAACCAAGTGGTTGGCATACCGTTAAATATGATTTTGTTGATGGTAAATATCTATATAATCGGTGTCATTTAATCGGTTTTCAATTAACTGGGGAAAATGCTAATCCTAATAACTTAATTACTTGTACTAGAAATATGAATGCTAAAGTAATGTTAGAATTTGAAAATCAAGTTGCAGATTATGTTAAAAAAAGTAAAAATCATGTTTTATATCGAGTAACCCCAATCTTTGAAGGCGTAAATTTACTTGCTAGTGGTGTTGAAATTGAAGCTAAATCAATTGAAGATGAAAAATTAGAATTTAATGTTTATATTTTTAATGTTGAAGATGGGGTGAATATAAATTATTTAACTGGTGAAAGTAGTATACAAAAATAAATAATATTTGTTATAATAATTTTGAAAAGAGGTTTTAATATGAAGTCAAATAAGCCTAAAATGAATATATGGCAAAAAGGATTTTATTTAATTAGTTTTATTGTTTTAATTGGAGCTTTTGTTTACTTAGGAACTAAAAGTTATGCAAGTGAAAGTAAAATGACTGATAGTGAAAAATTTACTTTAGAGTTTGGGGCACCCCAAAATAATCTATTTAAATATAAAAAAAACAGTGAAATATTAGAAACTTTAAATACTGGTTCAGCTTTAATCTTTATGGGATTTCCTGAAAATACTTGGACAAGTTATTATGCTGATTTATTAAATGAAGTTGCTATAAAAGAAAATATTAAAGAAATATATTTTTATAATTTTTATAATGATCGAAGAAATGATAATTATTATTATGAAAATATTGTTAATTATTTAGCAAGTTATATAACAATTTTAGATGATGATACTAAAAATCTTTATTCACCAACATTTTTAATCGTAAAAGATGGCCAAGTTTTATATTTTGATAATGAAACTTCTATTATGAATGGTGAAAGTACCATAAAAGATTATTGGACTAGTGAAAAAAGAAATTTAAAAAGTGAAGAAATAAGAAATGCCATAAGAGTTTATAAAGGTAATTTATCATGAAAAAAGAAGAAAAGATTTATTGTATTATTGTTGTAGTAGTTTTAATAATAGTTTATTTTGGCGATGAAATAATGCTTCATTTTATACCAGAAGATCCTAATGCTAATAATACAACTTTTGGGGGTGTTGAAAAACAAGAATTAACTTATAGTAATCCTTATGTTAGTAAAATAACTTTAGATGAGATTATGAATAAGATTAATGCTTTTGATAGTTTTAATGTTATTTTTACAAGAAGTAATTGCTTATCTTGTGATAAATTAATGGCTAAAGAAGATATAATGAAAAATAGTAAATTACCTATTTATTTTGTAGATCGAGATACTTATAATGAAGATCGCGGGTTAGTTAAAGAGTTAGGTAATTTAAATGATGAAGTTAAAGAAAACCTTGATTTAACGCCTTATATTATTAAAATTGAAAAAGGAATGATTACTAAAACTATTTTAGGAATATCTAAAGATAAAGATATTGAATATTTTTTCAATAATTAAATAAAATGTGTTACAATTAATTAGAAAGAAGGTATATTATGAACACAGAAGAAAAAATGAAAAAAGCAATCGTAGCTTTAGAAAACAAATTATTAAATATCAGAGCAGGAAGAGCAAATCCTAGTATGTTAAATGGGATAAATGTTATGTATTATGATGTTCCAACTCCAATTCAAAGTCTTGCTAATATCACAGTTCCTGAAGCAAGACAATTAATGGTTAAACCTTTTGATAGAAGTACCTTAAAAGAAATTGAAAGAGCTATTAATGAAGCTAATATTGGAATTACGCCAATAAATAATGGGGAACTTATTATTTTAACAGTTCCAGAACTTACGGAAGATAAAAGAAAAGATTATGTTAAAGAAGCTAAAAATGTTTGTGAAGAAGCTAAAGTTGCTTTAAGAAATATTAGACAAGATGCTAATAATGAAATTAAAAAATTAGAATTACCAGAAGATGAAGAAAAATTAGAACTAGAAGATATTCAAGAATTAATTAATAAATATAATAAAATTGTTGATGAACATTTAAAAGAAAAAGAAAGTGAATTAATGAGTTTCTAATCATTAATTTTTTTATAAGAGGCGATTATGTTAAAACTAGAAAATGTTACAAAATATTATGGTAATCATTTAGCAGTTGATGATTTATCATTGACTGTTAGGGAAGGTGAAATATTTGGCTTATTGGGGGTAAATGGTGCAGGCAAGACTACAACTTTTAGAATGATTATTGGGCTACTTGAACAAACAAAAGGCCAAATAACTTTAGATGATAAACCTATTAATTATGATTTAACTGACCAAATAGGTTTTCTAACCGAAGAGCGAAGTCTACTTACTAAATTAACCGTTAAAGAACAAATGATAATGTATGGTACCTTAAAAGGTATGAAAGAAAAAGATATCTTAGAAAAATTAGATTATTATTTAAATCGTTTTCATATAAGTGAATATAAAAATCGTAAAATAAAAGAATTAAGTAAAGGAAATCAACAAAAAATTCAATTTATAAGTGCCATTATAAATGATCCAAAACTATTAATACTAGATGAACCATTTACGGGTTTAGATCCAATAAATGTTGAAGAATTTGTTAAAGTGATGAAAGAATTTAAAGAAAAAAATAGGATTATTATTTTTTCATCACATCGAATGGAACATGTTGAAATGTTTTGCGATAATTTAGTTGTTTTAGTTAAAGGTAAAAGTGTTTTAAAAGGAAGTATTAAACAAATTAAAAAAGATTATCGTAAGAAAAATATTCATATTATTGGCGATGTTGATGAAGAAAAATTAAAGAGTGTTAAAGGCGTATTAGAAGTAGTAGATAATGCTAATGAAATAATTGTTAAAATAGAAGATGAAAAATATATTAATGATGTTTTTGAAATTGTTAAAAAAGGTCAAAATATTATTAAATTTATGGTTGAAGATCCTTCATTAAATGAAATATTTTTAAGTAAAGTAGGTGCATACTATGAAGAATAAATTTAAATTTTTAATTAAACAAAGTTTAATGAAGAAAATAGGAACTAAATGGTTTAAAATTGCTAATATTATTATTGCAATATTATTAATTGGCATTTTTAATATTGATAAAATTATTACTTTTTTTGGGGGAGATTTTGATGATTTAACAACTATTTATGTTATTGATAAATTAAATGCATATGATGATTTTGAAAATGATTTTAATTTAGTTGCTAATGATTTAGATATGAAAGATTATAAATTAGAACAGTCTTTTAAAAGTGAAGAAGAAGAAATAAGTGATTTAGAAAATGAATTAGATAAAATAGTTTTAGTTATTGATAAAAAAAATGATAATTACTTGGATGGTAAAATAATTAGTTATAATGAAGTTGGAACAATTACTAAACAATTAATTAATACTTCACTAAATAGTTTAAAAACTAAAATAGTTATAGAAGAAAATAATTTAAGTGAAGAAGAAATAATGGCTTTAACTAGTCCAGTTAATGTTGAATTACAAACACTAAATCCTGAAAAAAATGATGCTGATAATAAAGAATTTATTTCAGTAGGTGTAATGATGATTTTTATCTTGCCATGCTTTTTATTAATTACTTTACTTGTCCAAATGATTGGAGCTGAAGTAAATGATGAAAAATCTTCTAAAAGTATGGAAATAATTATTTCAAATGTTTCACCAAAAGCTCATTTCTTATCTAAGATTATTGCCTCAACTTTATTTGTAGCTATTCAAGGATGCTTATTTATTTTATATGCTTTACTAGCCATGGGAGTAAGAGTAATTATGGGTGGTTCTCTTTCACTTAGCCTTAGTAGTGGAGAACTTAGAGAAATTATTTCAGTTGTTAATGAACTGGGAATAACAAGTTTATTAGTAAAAGGACTACCAATTATTATCATTTTATTTATCTTTTCTTTTATCTCATATGCTATTATCTCAGGAGTCTTAGCGTCCATGACAACTAGTACCGAAGATTTTCAACAACTCCAAATGCCTTTAATGATTATTCTAGTCTTAGGTTATTATTTAGCTATGATGGCTACAACTTTTGAAGGTTCTTTATTTATTAAAGTTATTTCTTTTATACCAATGTTATCATTTTTAATATCACCAACATTATTTTTATTAGGCCAAGTAACATTATTAGAATTGGGAATATCTACAGCTATATCAGGAATATTTATGTTTATTATTTTTAAGTATGGTTTAAGAATTTATAAAGTAGGTATTTTAAATTATTCATCAGAAAAATTATGGCAAAAATTATTTAAATCAATTAAAGAAAAATGAAAAAATACAACCTTGCTAAACACTAAAAATTATTATATAATTTAGATAGTTTAAGAATAAGGGAATTGGTAATATGAAATTAAGATATAAATTATCATTATTAATAATTGGCTTAATGCTAGTAGGATGTTTATTTGTAACTCAATCATATGCCTTATGGATAATGACTGAAGAACAAACAAATAATAATGAAATGGAGATAGGATGTTTTAGTATT
>CANRMU010000037.1 GCA_947631895.1 uncultured Bacilli bacterium
GAATATCAGTTTATATTATTTCTATTGAAGTTACCATTCCCTTTTTTTTCTTTGTCCATTCTATTGGGTACAGTTCAAAAGTGAAAACTAATTTTCAATTATTTATTACAAATTTTAGTAATTTTAGTAGTAGAAACCCTTTTAGTATAAGGTAAAAATACTACATCAATCTTTTTTTCAGCTAATTCATTTTTAGTATTAATCCATCTCTCATTATTTTTCCAATCATCACCAATAAAAATTACATCAAATTTAATTTTATCTAAAACAACTAATTTATCTAAAGTATCAGTTAAAATAACCTCATCAACAGCCTTAATATTAGCAACAATCTCAATTCTATCTTTTTGTTTTATAATAGTATCTTTACACTTATATTCTTTTACAAGGCGATCAGTATTAACACCAACAATTAAATAATCACATAATTTCTTGGCATTATTAAGTAAATTTAAATGTCCAATATGAAATAAATCAAATGTTCCCTGTGTATATCCTACTTTATATTTTTTCATAATTTATTTTCTCTCCTTTAATAACTTTTTCAATTAAAGTAACTATTCTCTTAGAACTATTACCATCATCATATATTTTTAATGATTTCATAAATTTTTTTAATTGTTCATTATACTTTTTAGCATTATTAGACAATATATTATTTATTAATTCATCACTATCATATGCTTTTGAAAAAGGTAAACTATCATAATCAAAATTAAATCCCCTATCAGTAATATAATTTTCATAATCTGGAGCATATAAATAAATATCATTTTTAGTATAAATAAAATCAAATAAAACACTAGAATAATCAGATATTAACATATCAGATATTAACAAAAGTTCTTCAACATCTGGATACTTAGATACATCAATTAAATTTTCATTTAAAACATCAATATTTAAACTAGGATGAGCCCTAAATAAAACTTTACATGATTTATGATACTTCTTTTTAAACTCATTAATCAATTTGTTAAAATCAATTGAAAAATAATCAAAATTATATTTTCTAAAAGTTGGCACATAAAGAATAACATAATCATTATCACTTAAATTTAAATTTGATCTAATTTTTTTCTTTAATTCTTTATTATCCTTAAAAAATATATCATTTCTTGGACTTCCAATTTCTAAAATTGGTCCATTATACCAAAAAAAATTACGATATTGATTAGTTCTATAATTACTATTAGAAATCATTACATCAGTCTTATTTGAATCTCTTTTACCAAATTCAGCATAATTATTTGGTAAACCATCTAATGCCGCTCCCTCAATTTTTTTTAATCCTAATCCTCCATGCCATGTTTGAATATAAAACTGTTCTTTCTTTTTAACAGCATTTCTAAATTTACGATTATTATCAATCCAAATTTTTGATGTAGAAAGATGATATAACTCTTTAAATGAATGATATTTAACTTTTTTTATCGCATCTGGCATCTGTTCATTCATATTCTTTAAAGACCAATATATTTTATAATCAGAATGCCTCTTTAATATCTCTTCAACTATAGGTTTTAAATTATCCCCATATCCTTTACCATAAAAATTAGTTATAAAAATTTTTTTATTATCAACTGGAAGAATTTTAAAAATTAATCCTCCCAAAAATAATATCCCATTTTTTAACTTACCAATCATTTAAATCATCACCTCCTTAATAATTTTCTTATCATTTTTTTAGCCTTTCCAAATATACCATAAAAAATTATTTTTTTAAACTTTAAATCAATAACTTCATAATTTTCACTGCAATTATATGTATGTATTCCATGAAATTTATTTTTACTATTTAAATCTACATCACTTACATCTATTTCTTTTAATAATTCTTCACTATAATTTTTACCATCAAACTTCATTTTAAAAAATTTTAAACTTTTACCATAAAAATCTTTACAATCTTGAGCAACTCTAATTAACTCATGATTATAAATAAGAATATTCCCTCCTAATCTTGCTTCACTATCATCTTCATTAATTACAATCCTTTTTTCAATTTCAATATTATCTTTTTTTACCGGACATATAAAAAGTTGTTTTGGCTCTTTACTAATATCATAACTCATAAAATACTTTTTATCTTTAATATTAAAAAATACTGAATCTACTAATTTACGATTATTAACATATACTTTTTCTTTTTGCCATTCATCTGGAAAATTAACTGCTTTATATCGATAAAAAGAATTATTTTGTTCACTTTCTGGATAAATATATATATCATCATTTTCTATACAAATATTGGGAAAAGATAAGTGATAATCTTCAATTATTATTTCATGCCATTTTGAAAACTTTCCATTAACTAGTTTAGTATATCCTAAACATCCTTGCCAACGATCATAATTATATAACTCTCCAAAAATATAAACATCACCATGATATTCAAAAATAAATGGATCAGCAGTCCAGCTATTATAATTATTTTTAATAACAGTAAATTTTTTATCATTTTTTTTCTTATAAGCTACATTCCATCCAATTGTATATAATTTATCTTTTAATTTCATTCATCTAACCTCTCGCCTTTAATTTTAACATTAGATAATAATTATTACAACTATTCACTTTCTTTTAATTCACTAAGAATAGCTTGACAAAATTTTTCATTGTTAAATTTTTTAGATTTTTTATAACTTGATTGCTGCATTTGTTCCAATAATTTTTGATTTTTTAAAAGCTTTATTAAACTATTTTCAATATTTTTAACTAAATCTTCATTTCTTTCATATATAAAAGCACAAGTTTCATCAACTAATTCAGTAATACCTCCACTATTAGTAACAATTAAAGCTAATTTAGCGCTCATGCCTTCTAATATAACTAATGGACACGATTCATCAATAATTGATGGTACAACTTGAATATCAGCAATTGAATATATATCTGATATTAATTGATAATCTATAAAACCAGTAAAAATAATATTAGGATTTTTATTAACTATTTCTTTAATTGATGTTATATAAGGTGTATCTTTAGCATCTTTATTAAAAGAACTTCCTACAATTAATAATTTTATATTTTTAATTTTTTTATTAACATTGTTAAAAGCCTTAACTACTTGTAAAGCTCCTTTTTCTTTCTTTAACTTTCCAGTAAACAATATAACTTTTTCATTATCCTTAATATTATACTTATCTTTAATCATTTTAATTTTTTTAGCATCATTATTTTTTTTAAAACGATCATTTTCTATACCATTTAAAATTGGAACAATATTATCAACATCTTTAATTTCTGATATTCTATTAGCCACATATTTACTAGCTGTAATAATTTTATCACAAGAATCAATTATTTCTTTACCATGTAAACTATTTTTATTTAACCAATCATTATGAACATGTAAAATAACTTTACCACCATAAAACTTTTTCATATACATTGCATATAAAGGCATATTTTCAACTAAAATAATATCATACTTTTCATTTTTTTCTTTTAAGTCATTAATTACTGAAAAAATAAAATAATCAGGAATTTTTTTATTAAATAACTTACTAATTATCTTAAAAATTACTCTTTCAATTTTATTATTTTTAATATAACGATACTCAACATTATGCCATTTCTTTATATTATCAGCATTAATATTTTTAGAATATACACTATAAGAAACAAACTTATAATCATTAGATTTTTCATTATATTTTAAAATATTTTCCACTAAACTTTCAACAGCTCCACCATCTACAGCTGGAAGTGGCAAAAAGCCCGAAGTTACAATTAAAATATTATTATTATTTTTTTTAATTTCTTTTTTCTTAAGTTCTTTTGAATAAAATAATAAAATAAGTAATATGTAAAAAATATGAGGTTGTTTATAATATTCAAAAATAGTCATAATCATATAAAGAAACATCCCATATGATAAAATAATTACAAATTTATCATTAAGATTATCTTTAATTTTATTCCATACTTGTTTAAAAATATTTAAATAAAAGATTAAAGCAATTATTCCACCCTCAAGTAAAATATTTAAATAAGTTGAATGTGCATGAAATATTCCTTTTGCTGCTAGTCTAATTTTAAAGTCTTCTATTCCATATCCTATAATAGGTGCATGTTTAATATAGGAAATTGTTGTATCCCATATTCTAGTTCTACCCGTAAAAGTTAAATTACGATGTAATATATTAACAATAATATCTTTAAATAAAAATTGTAATCTAAAAACCACTATTGCTAGAAATAAGATAAGAGTTATATAAAAGTAACTTCTAAAATTTATATATTTAGAAAATTTCTTTTTATCAAACAATTTAATAAACCACAATACATAAAAAAATATTAATAAGAAAGCCATAGCTTTAGCATTAGATGAATCTCCTAAAAAAACAGTAAATAAAGTTATACCAGTCATAATATATGTTTCCTTAGTAAATTTTTTATTTTTTAAATAATTGGCTGCCATAATTATAAAATTACCTAAAATTACAAAAGGTACAACTGCATTATCAAATCCTAAAAAAGACACTCTTACTCCCCACATATTATAATTTCCAAAAATTAATAATGAAAGCAAATTTATACCCAACATAAATTCTAAAAAAACAACTAAATTTTTCAAATAAATTTTAGGATTTCTTCTTATTAAAATTTCACCTAATAATATACTTCCCCATATTGTTATATAAGTTTTTAAATAAAAAACTATACTACCATTATTTATTAAAGTACTAATAAAAAGAATCAGAAAATATCCTAAACACATACTTGAAAAAGGATACTTTTTAGGATTCTTAATATAAATATAAGATATTAAAAACGTAAAAATAGCTGCTAAAAGATTAATAATAATATTTAATATATGATAATTACCAATTGTTGATGGTTTTAAAAGCAAAAATTGAATTATAATTAGCAAAAACGTTGTTAATACTTCATTCTTCTTTTCCATAACTATAACCTCTTTTCTAATTTTCATAACTTGATTTATTTGGTAGAATTTCTTCAAAACATTCTATTAATTCTTGTTTTGTTTTTTCAAAATTTTTAAGAATATTTGCATCATTTAAACAAATACATTTATATTTTTGCTTTTTAATTGTATTCATTAGCTCTATATTATAATCATCAATTAAAAATAATTTACCAAATTTACTACTTCTTGGCTGAAAATTACCAGTAACTTGCTGATAATTTTGAAATATCCAATGATTTACGTGCATATTATTTCTAAATCTATCACTTGCCGTATCACATAATTCTTGTTTTGCTTTTTCCCAAACAATTTTAAATGTTTTTTTCTGATATGAAATAGGCAAATGAGTCATTTTAATTCCTGGAAAATTATTCCACGGTAATAATAATAATGTTCTAATTTGTTCTATACCATATTTTAAATTAAACCACTTACTTATATTTTGTTTTATAACTTTTTTCATTTCAAAATGCTTATTAATAAAATCCATATTACTTAATAAACAATGAGAAAAACTATCCTTACCATTAGCTATAATACTAGTTAACATTGCACAATCACAAGGCATATCATTATAAAAAAAATCTTTTTCATTAGTATAATTTATTAAAAACATATCATCATTAAAATAAACAAAATTTTCAGATAATTTTGTGATGTTATTTATAAAGATTTCAATAGTATTACTATTAAATGTTGGAAGATACTGTTTAGGAATATAGTCTTTATGATTAACAATAACTAATTTAGGATGTTTAACATTTAACCAACTAGGAATATGTCCCCATGTAATAAAATATATTTTATTTACCCAAGATGCATATTTTTCAACACCTCTAAACCAATATTTTAATAGATTCCAATCACGATAACGATTTATGTTTGCATCATTATCTTTATCTGGAGTATATTGACTTTTTTCTTTTAACCATTTAGGATCTGCACCATCAACCCATGTTATTACAAAATCTATTTTACTCATGTTTAACCTTCCTTTTCTTTCTATGTATTTTCTTTATTATACTAACAGGAAGCAGTCCAACCAATACTGGTTTTAATACATATATTATACCTTTTGGATACAATCCTAATAACTTATATCCTTTTGCTCTTACAATCGCTTCATTAATTCGATACTTAAATTTTCTTTTAGAATAACAAAGTTCATCTACTCGATAATAATATAATTTTTCCTGAATTGTATGCATTTTAATGCCAGAAGCATACATTCTCATAAACAAATCATAATCTTCATTTCTTTTAACATAGTTTTCAGTTTTATATCCACCAACTCTATCATAACATTCTTTGTATGTTAAAATTGAACCATGTTGTACAGGACTAGTAAATAAAAAGCTTTTTTCAGTTATTTCTTCATCAAATATTCTTTCTCCCCAAATACCATTTTCATCAAAACAATTTGCATTTGAAGAAACTAACTGATATTCAGAGTGTTTTTTTAAAAAATTCAATTCTTTTTTTAAACGTTCTAAAGAACAATAATCATCACCATCTTGCACAGCAACATATTTGCCTTTAGCAATTTTCAATGCTTTATTTAAACAAAATTCTGTTCCTTGATTTACTTTATTTTTTAATATAATTACTCTTTTATCATTTTTAGTTAATTCTTTAACCCATTTTAAAGTATCATTTGTAGATCCATCATCAACTACAATAAATTCAATATTTTTATAAGACTGATTTAATATTGAATCAATTGATAACTTAAGTATTTCTTTGCTAGGAATATTATATACTCCCATAATAACAGAAATAAGTTCATTTTTCATTTTGCACCCTCTTTCTTTATAACAGCAAAAAAGGTATCAAAAATAATTTGTAAATCCAATAGAATACTACAATGATCTATATAATATAATTCCATTTTCATTCTTTCTTTATATGAAATATTATTTCTTCCATTACTAGCCCAATAACCAGTCAATCCTGGTCTCATCGATAAAAACTTATCCTTTTTTTTACCATAATTATTAACTTCATCAGGAACTACTGGACGTGGTCCAATTAAAGACATATCACCTGTCAAAATATTTATAAATTGAGGCATTTCATCTATTGATGAAATTCGTAAAAAATTGCCAATTTTAGTTATTCTAGGATCATTATCTATTTTACGGTCTTTTAAATATTCTTTTCTCTTTTCAGGATTTTCTTTTAACCATTTTTCTAATATTTTATCAGCATTAGGAACCATTGTTCTAAATTTAAATATTTTAATAATTTTACCATTTTTTCCTAATCTTTTTTGACAATAAAAAATAGAATTAAAATCTCCTGTACATAAAAAAATAATTTTAATAATTATAGACAACGGAATTAATACAATTATTCCAACTATACTGCATATTATGTCAAATATTCTTTTTATAAAAAAATAACATTTTCTTTGTATGGTTAATACTTTCATCTTAAATCACCTAAATTATTTCTAATTACTTTTCTATTTTAACATTTATTATTTTTTGATGCAATAAAAAGCATTTTTTGAGAAAATTGAGAAAATTGAACACCGCTGAACACCGCTGAACACCACTGAACACCACTGAACACCATTAAACACCATTGATCTGCTCTTATTTTATTTTTTTATCATTTCTAAAAAAGTTTCACAACATCTATTAAAATAATTTTGTTTTAAACATATAATCCCAAAATCCCTTTTAGGTATTTTTGGTATTACATTTAATTCATATAATTCTTTATTATTTAATTCTTTTAAAACATATTCTTTAGTTACTACTCCTACTCCATAACCTATTTTAGCAAATTCAATCAATAAATTAGAAGATGCTGCATCAATAACACTATGTAAAGTAACATTATTTTCTTTACAATATTTTTCAATATAATCTCTTGAACTCGATGGTTGTTTTTGCATTAAAATTGGTAATTTAACTAAATCTTTTAAATTAAGTTTTTGATTTATTAATTCATGATAATCTTTACTTACTACAAATATATCTTCTAAAGTTCCTAATTTTTGATACCATAAATCATCGGTTACTATTAAAGGAAATTTATTAATTATAAAATCTATATTTCCTTTTTTTAAATCTTCTTTTAATTTACTAGTTGGATCAGTACTAATCTCAAAATTAACATTTGGATAGTCTTTATGAAACATTTTTATATAAGGCATTAAAAAGTTTTTAGCTAAAGTTGTACTTATACCTATTCTAATTGTTCCTACTAATAAATCTTGACCATCTTTAATTTTTTGAGTTGCTTTAGAAAGTAAATTTAAAGCTTCTTCGATATCATTATAAATTAAATTACCTTCTTTAGTTAAAATAACACCTTTTTGATTTCTAATAAATAATTTACAATTATAAATACTTTCTAACTTTTTAATTTGTTTAGTAATAGCTGGTTGAGAAATATGTCTTTCACAGGCATAATGACACCAAAAGATAAAACCATTGATTTACTTTATTTTAAAGGAAATATAAAT
>CANRMU010000038.1 GCA_947631895.1 uncultured Bacilli bacterium
TTATATTATCACTATAGCAAACTTTAATATCTTATGTCAATAATAACTATAACAAACCTTTAATTTTGTAAAAAGTTTAATACTAAATCAATTATTATTTCTTTTTCTTTAGGATTAGACTGAGCAATAAGTAATGTAATTGCAACAAGAGTATTATTATCTATAACTTGTTCATTTTCTTTATATAATATATTATAAAAATTTAAAAAATAGATAAACAACGTAGCCGCGATTCTTTTATTACCATCAATAAAAGTATGATTTTTAGTAATTAAATATAAAAAATTAGCAGCTTTTTCTTCAACAGTAGGATATAAATCTTTACCATCAAAAGATTGATATATATTATTTATTATTGAAGATAATCCATTATCTCTTTCTAAAGCAAACAAGTCACTATCACTATTAAATTTTAATTTGTTAATAACATCAATACAATTTTCATAAGTAATTTTTTGATTATTTTTAGTACCATTAGGTTTAGTTACTCTCTTATGGTCATAATCATCAAGCAAATTTAAAGCATTTGAATATTCATTAATAACTTTAATTATTTCTTTAGCTTCATTATCTTTTAAATCACTATCAATTCTACCAGCAATATTAATTAGCTTAACAGTTTTTTCAAGATATTCTAATCTTTTTTGATTAACAGCATAACCTTTAATCATATAATCTTTTAATACTTTAGTTGCCCATTTTCTAAAAATAACACCATTTTTAGATTTTACACGATAGCCAACACTTATAATCATATCAAGATTATAAAATTGAACTTGATAAGTTTTACCGTCTTTTGCAGTATGCTCAAAAAATGAGCATACTGCATTTTCTTCAAGTTCTCCATCCTTATAAATATTTTGAATATGCCTTGAAATAGTTTTTCTATCCTTTCCAAATAGTGTAGCCATTTGCTCTTGGGTAAGCCAAACAGTTTCATCTTTCATATTTACTTCTAATTTAACATTTTGATTTTCAAATAATATAATTTCATTTTTCATTAACAATTTTTCCCTCCTTGTAATTTAAATTTTTAGCATGCTAACTTATAAAGCATATTGTTAATTTTGCTTTATGTATATTACTATAACAAACATATGTGCTATTTGTCAATATTATTTAAGCAAACATTAGAGAAGTTAAAAAAACAGTTGATTTCTCAACTATTTTTCTAATTTTTCTAAAACACCTTTGGTTACTTCAACAGCTTTTTGTCTTAAACTTTCAGCTGCTTCTTCTAAAACAGGTGTTCCTTTTTTCTTAGCATAATTAGCTAAATCTTTAACACTTTTTTCAATATCTTTAGCCTTGCTTTTAGCAATATCTAAAACTTTTTCTTTATCTAAATCTTTTAAAGCATTTTCAATTTCTTCAGTTTTAGTAACAACATATTCTTTTACATCATCTAAATCAGTATTTTTAGCTTTTTCTACAAGTTCATCAATTTTACTTTTTAAATCTTTTCTTGTATCACTACCTTTTTTAGGTGCAAAAAGAACTCCTAAGCCAGCTCCTACAGCAAGACCGCCAATTAATGTTCCTACTTTTTTCTTTCCCATTATATCATTCCTTTCTTATAATACATTATACTCTATAATATTATGTTCAAACTA
Source organism: uncultured Bacilli bacterium (assembly GCA_947631895.1). Classification (GTDB taxonomy): domain Bacteria; phylum Bacillota_I; class Bacilli_A; order RF39; family UBA660; genus Ventrenecus. The sequence continues at coordinate 1,614 of CANRMU010000038.1, forward strand.
AAAATAATAATGCCTTTACTTAAAGTTTACACTAAAAAATGATTATATAAACGATATATTAAAACAAAAGTAAAACAAGAAATTAATAAACCAGCAAGAATATCACTAAAATAATGAACACCTAAATAAATTCTGCTAAACATAATTAAAATAATTAAAAGACTAAATATAATTGTTAATAACCACTTAATAACTTTAGGTAATTTACTATGCCAAATAATTATTAATAACATTCCATAAAAAGTAATACTTCCCATCGTATGTCCACTTGGACAAGAAAAACCATTTTCTATTACTAAATGAGGAAAACTTGGTCTTGGTCTTCTAATTAAATATTTTAATCCTTCATTAATAATTTGATTAATTCCCATAGCCCCTACTAAAAAGATACCTTTTTTCTTTAAAAATAATAAACCTAAAATTAAGAGGCCAACTAAACAAATAGGACTTGCAAAAAAGCTTACTAATTTCATAAACAAAGTCATGCCATCACTTAAAAAAGTTTGACTAAAGTTATACACATAGTTATCAACATTTACTAATACATTGTTTTTAATTAAAATTACTAAAATTATAAATAAGAAAAGAAAAAGAAAGTAATAATACTTTTTAAAATATTCTTTTATCATATTTCACCTCTTAAAATATTATACTTTTAAATCTTCAAAAAATACTTGATACCATTTTATAAAACAATAAACATTCCATATTTTACGATAATTATCTCTTTTATTATTTTTATGATTTTCTAACATATTAAGTAAAATTTCAGTATTAAAATATTTATTAGCTACATCACTATTAAAGGCTTCTTTAATATTTTTATAAACATCATCTTCTCTCATCCAATCTCTAATTGGTACCGGAAAACCTAATTTTTTCTTTTTATAAGATTCATTTGGAATAACACTTTTAGCTGCATCTCTTAAAGCAACTTTCGTATTTTCTTTAGTTACTTTATATTCATTAGGTAGTTTACTAGCGCATTTAAATACTTCAATATCAGTAAAAGGTACTCTTCCTTCTAAACTATTAGCCATGGTCATTCGATCTGCTTTTTGTAAGATATCTTTCATTAACCAAAAGTGAATATCAATAGCTTGCATTTTAACTAGGCGATTACAATGTTTAAATTCTTCAAATACTGGTTTCGTTATTTCTTGATTAGTAATAGTTACGGGAATTTTAAGAAGATTTTCTACTTCTTTTTCGGTCCATATCTTATTAACTCCAATATAATTATCTTCTAATTTTAAACCCCGTCTTACAAAGAAATTAATTCCTCTTACTGGTGGAAGTAAAGAACAAATCTTACTAATTAAATGACGAATCGGATAAGGAATTTTATTATACCAAACCATATCAACTTCTTCACGGTAAGAATTATATCCCCCAAAAAATTCATCAGCACCTTCACCACTTAATACAACTTTAACATCTTTACTTGCTAAATTAGCAACAAAGTATAATGAGACAATGGCTGGATCACTAGCTGGTTCATCCATATGATATAAAATCTTAGGTACAATTTTCATATATTCTTCTTTACCAATTTTTTTACTAATGTTTTTAATATCTAATAAGTCAGTTAAATTTTTAGCATAACTTATTTCATCATATCTTGGTATATCATAACCAACAGTATATGTTTTATCAGGTTTAGCAAGGGTTACTAAATAAGATGAATCAATACCACTTGATAAGAATGAGCCTACCTCAACATCACTAACCATATGATATTTAACACTATCTTCCATGGTATTTCTAATTTCAACTAAAGTTTTATCATATTCTTTTTTCTCAATTGGAAAAGATAGAGAATAATATTTATTAATTTCAAGATTATGATCTTTATAAGTTAAAGTACATCCTGCATCTAAACGATGAACCCCTTTAAAAAATGTTTCATTAGTAGGAGTAAAACTAAAAGACATATAAGAAGATAAGATACTTTCATTAAATTCTTTTTTAAAATTAGGATGGTCTAAAAAAGCTTTAATTTCGGACGCAAACATAAACACTCCATCATTTTCATAATAATAAAATGGTTTTATGCCAAAAGGATCACGTGCACAAAATAAAGATTTATTTTTTTTATCCCAAATAGCAAAGGCAAACATCCCTCTTAAATGATTAGGAAGTTCACTACCCCATTTTTGATAACCAGCAAGTAGTACTTCGGTATCACTGTTATTTTGAAAATCATAATCATCTAATTCTTTTTTTAAATCTTGATAGTTATAGATTTCGCCATTAAATACAACTACTAAATTATTATCAGTACTATACATTGGTTGACTACCATTTGATAAGTCAATTATAGATAGTCTTCGATGACCTAGGGCAACATCTTTATCTGTATAATATCCTTCGCCATCAGGTCCCCTATGAACAATCCTATCACACATCTTTTTTAATACTTCATCTTTATTTTTAACTTTACCTACAAATCCTGCAATCCCACACATAAATACACCATCTTTCTTCTTAAATTATACCTTATTCTTTAATTAATGACAAACTAACTTTTTCTTTTTCTTTATCGATACTATCAACATAAACATTTACAATATCGCCTACTTTAACAACATCCATTGGATTTTTAACAAATTCTTTACTCATTTTAGAAATATGAACTAAACCATCATTATGTAAGCCAATATCAATGAATGCTCCAAAACTTAAAACATTCCGAACTGTTCCTTGTAATTCCATCCCAACTTTTAAATCATCAATAGTTAGAATATCACTTTTTAAAATTACATCATCTAGAGAATCACGATAATCGATACCTGGAGTTTTAAGTTCTTCAATAATATCATTAATAGTATAAACATCACTTTCTAAAATATTAGCAAGATGCTCGACATCAACATTTTCTAAGCTTTTTTTAGCCTCTTCCGTCCCAATTTTATTAACATCAAAATTTAATTCTTTCATTATTTTATTAGTAAGTTCATAACTTTCAGGATGAATTCTTGTTTTATCTAAAGGATTTTCCCCATCATTTATTCTTAAAAAGCCAATTGCTTGTTCATATATTTTAGGGGTAAAACCACTTAATTTTAGTAATTCACTTCGATTTGTAAATGGTTTGTTTTTCCGAAATTCTAATAAACTATTAATACATTTTTTAGTAAGTCCCGAAATATAACTTAGAATACTAGAACTTGCTGTATTAACATTTACCCCAACTTCATTAACAATTTTACTAACAGTAAATGAAAGAGCATTTTTTAATTCTTTTTGGTTAACATCATGTTGATATTCTCCAACCCCAATACTTTGTGGATCAATTTTAACAAGTTCACTTAATGGGTCTTGAATTCTTCTTCCTATTGAAATTGCACTACGCTTTTCAACAGTTAAATCTGGAAATTCACTGATAGCCAAAGGACTTGCTGAATAAACAGATGCTCCAGCTTCACTAACTAAATTATATAAAACATTACTTCCTTTAATAGTTTTTGCAACAAAAGCTTCACTTTCTCTTGAAGCCGTCCCATTTCCAATCGCAATAATATCAACATGATATTTATTAATTAAAGATTTTAAAACATCAGCACTTTTTTCTACTTCATTTTTCGGTTCATGAGGATAAATAGTCGCAATTTCTAGAACATCGCCAAACGGATTTAAAACCGCTAATTTACAACCAGTACGAAAAGCTGGATCAAAACCTAATACAACTTTATTTTTAATTGGTTTAGTAAGTAATAAATGTTCTAAATTATCTTGGAAAGTAACAATCGCTTTTTCGCCTGCTTCTTCGGTTAAATTAGTTCTTATTTCTCTTTCAACACTAGGATATATTAATCTTTTTAGAGCATCTGCTATCGCATCTTTTACTTCATTTACTACAAAAGAATTAGGATTTTTAATAATCTTACTTTCTAAATAATTCATTATTTTTTCTTTATCATAATCTAGATTAACACTTAATATTCCTTCATCTTCACCACGATTCATAGCTAAAACGCGATAATGCTTAGCATAACGAATAGGCTCTTGTAAATCATAATACATTTCATAAGTCTTTTTCTCATCAACAGCATTTTTCTTTTTCTTACTGCAAATACTTCCATGATACATAATTTCATTTTTAATATATTTACGGTAATAGGCATTATCACTAATCCATTCACTAATAATATATTTAGCTCCTGTTATCGCATCTTCTAAAGGCATATCAAAACCTTTTGTTAATGATGTTATATCCCCATTAATAGGAAAACTCATTATCATTTTAGCAAGTGGTTCTAAACCTAATTTAATAGCTTCACTAGCTTTCGTCTTTTTCTTTTCTTTAAAAGGCCGATACAAATCTTCTACTTCACTTAATTTTAAACAAGCATTAATATTATTTCTTAATTCATCAGTCATTAAATCTTTTTCTTCAATTAATCTAATAACATCTTCTTTTCTTTTACTTAAATTTTCTAAATATTCATATTCTTTTTCAATAACTCTTATTTGTTCTTCATCTAAAGATCCTGTTACTTCTTTTCGATAACGGGCAATAAAAGGAATCGTAGCTCCTTCACTTAATAATTTTAAAACCGCCTCTACTTGACTAGTTTTAATATTTAATTTTTTAGCAAGTACTTCTTTATTATTCATTTTCTAAACTCCTTTACTTTCATAATACAAATCTTCATATTTACTTTTACGGCTAATAATGATAAATCCAACTATACTTATAATAACTAATATGACACTTATTATCTGAGCCATTTTAAAGCCTCCAAGCATTAAGGAATCAGTTCTAAATGCTTCGATAAAAAAACGTCCAATACTATACCACATTAAATAAAAACAAGTTTGCATGCCTATTTTTAAATGTTTAAATCTTCTCATTATAAACACAATAATAAATCCTAACAAACACCATAATGATTCATATAAGAATGTTGGATGATAATATACACCATTAATATTCATTCCTTCAATAATGAAATTAGGAATGTGTAAACTTTCTAAAACCATTCTTGATACCATTCCCCCATGAGCTTCCATATTAAAGAAATTACCCCATCTTCCAATAGCTTGCCCAATTAAAACAGATGGAACAGCCATATCTAATATTTTAACAAAATTAACATCAAATTTCTTACAATACAAATATATTGAGAGGACTCCAAATATTAATCCACCATGTATTGCCAGTCCTCCTTGCCATACTTCTAAAATTGATATGGGATTACTTGCATACATATTCCAATTAAACGCAACATAATAAATTCGGGCTCCAATAAAACCAATAATAATCGCCCAAAAAGCCATATTAAATATAAAATCTTTAGGATATTTAAATTTTCTACTTTCTTTAATTAATAGTAATATTCCTAAAAAAACTCCAACTAATAATAAAAAAGAATACCACTTTATTTGCACGATACCTAAATCAAATAACACTCTGTCCATACTAACCTCCAGTATTAAAATTATAGCACAAAAAAAGTAGAACTATCAATATTATCTACTTAATTTTAATACTGGTAAATCTTTTAAACTTTCTTTTTTTAAAGCTTTATTTTTCATATCACATAACATAACTAATTCATTTAAATTCATCTTATCATTATATAAAATTTCATTTAATTCAGAAGCTAATATCATTCTATTTTCTTGCCAACTTTTTAAAAGATTTCCATTTAAACAAGTATACCCACAACTAGTAAGATAAGAATATTTATAATCTTCTTCATGACAATTATACTTTATAACTAAATTACTTTCTTTTAATTCATTATAAATTAATACATCAACTTGTTCATATTTAACACCATTTAAATGATATTTAGATATTGTCCATAATTTAACATATGATAAATCACAATAGTTTATTTCTAGTATATTAAAAGGAAGAAGAAATTTTACATTCCCATTATCTAAATTATAGTTAAAAGATATTAATTCATATTGACTTATATTTTTTAAATATTCTTTCATTACATTAATTTGTAGTAAAGATGTATCAATCTTATTTATGTATTCATTCATTTAAAACCACCAATATAGAATATTACTATATTTTTTTAGATAGTCAAGAAAAAAATGTACAAACTCACTGTTTTTCAAAAAGAGAGGGAAGGGGTAAACCCCTAGCCGGCGAGAACGAGCCGAAAGCTGAAGCTGCTGTCCGCATGACCGTACGCGTAAAGGAAATAGAACATGCCAGCACCAGTACCACTGGTGTAAGCGCCACCACGTGCGACCCACGGAGCGCCTGAATAGACAAGCCATGCTTCATCATTATACCAGCTGCCTATATTTCTTGATTGGGTTAAATATTTCATTGTTTGAAATGGGCCCATTTCTTTTGTTGCATCTCCTAAGAAGCCTCTGTTATATGTTGCATTACTTGTACTATAATCATACTTATCAAAATATCTTTCATCGGTTGGTAATGCTATTCCTTCGGTTACCTCTGAAATTCCATGATTTACTTCTACTCCATTATCATTACATCCTGGACATGTTAATTTTCCTATAAAACCAGAATTATATACATTATGACGTCCTGATGATAATTTTCCAGTTTTTCCATCTCCTGTACTAT
>CANRMU010000039.1 GCA_947631895.1 uncultured Bacilli bacterium
TGTTTTATGGCTTTGATATTTTAAAAAATGGCTATAAGAATTTAATTCATAAATCACCTAATATGGATACTTTAGTAGCTATTGGAGTACTATCAAGCTTTCTATATAGTTTGTTTGGAACAATTATGATTATGATAGGTAAAATAGAATATGTCGAAAATTTATATTATGAATCAGTTTGTATCGTTCTATTTTTTATAAAACTTGGTAGATTTATTGATGGAAGAAGTAAAGAAAAAACAAAAGAAGCAATTAAAGATTTAGTTTCTATCACGCCAGAAAAAGCAATATTAAAAACTGAAAGTGGTGAAAAAGAAGTTACTCTTGATGAAGTAAAAAGAGGGAGTATTTTGATTTGTAAACCAGGTATGAAAGTTGCCGTTGATGGAATTATTACCAAAGGTACTTCTCATTTTGATGAATCATTTATTACCGGTGAATCGATGCCTGTTAAAAAGGATAAAAATGCTAAAATTGTCGCAGGTAGTTTAAATATTGATGGATATATTGAGTATCAAGCTCTAAAAATAGGTAAAGATTCAACAATATCGGAAATAGTAAGATTAGTAGTTGAGGCAACTAATACTAAAGCTCCAATATCTAAAATTGCTGATAAGGTTAGTGGAATATTTGTACCAAGTATAATGGTAATAGCCATTTTAACATTAATCGTTTATTTGGCTTTAGGTAATGGAATTAATGATGCACTTACGCATTTTGTTACGGTTTTAGTAGTTGCTTGTCCATGTGCTTTAGGCCTTGCTACACCACTTGCTATTGTCGTAAGTGAAGGGTTGTGTGCTAAAAATGGTATTTTAGTAAAGACAAGTGAAACGCTAGAGAATGCTCATAAAGTAGATACAATTATTTTTGATAAAACAGGAACACTTACATATGGTAATTTGCATATCAGTGAAATCTTTAATTATAGTGATTATCCAAATGATGAATTATTAAATATCGTTGGTAATTTAGAAGTTAAATCGACTCATCCAATTGCTAGTGCTTTTAAAGGGTATGGAAAAAATAAAAAAGAAATAAAAGATTTTAAAAATCTAGCTGGGTTAGGATTAACGGGAATGATAAATGATAAAAAATATTACATAGGAAATAATAAAATTTTTTCATCATTAAAAATAAAAAACGAAAAAACTCAAGATGAAGAGGCTTTATCTGAACGAGGAAATAGTATTGTTTATGTAATTGAAAATAAAAAAATAATTGCTCTTATTGGAGTAAAAGATATTGTAAGAGAAAATGCAAGTAAAGTAATAAGTGAACTAAAAAAAATAGGTAAAGAAGTAGTTATGTTAACAGGCGATAATGAAATAACGGCTAAGAAAGTCGCAAAGGAACTTGGAATAAACAAAATTATTTCTAATGTTATGCCTAAAGATAAAGTTGAAGAAATTAAAAAAATTATGAATAATGGCAAGAAAGTAATGATGATAGGTGATGGCATTAATGATGCTCCAAGTCTAGCCACAGCGCATATAGGCGTAAGTGTTTCAAGTGGAACAGATATAGCAAATAATTCCGCAGATGTTATTTTAATGAATGATAATTTATTGAATTTATTAAATTTAATAACAATAAGTAAAAAAACAATAAGAAATATAAAACAAAATTTATTCTGGGCATTTTTCTATAATGTTTGTATGATACCAATTGCCATAGGATTATTTTCAAGATGGAATATTAATATGAATCCTATGGTTGCAGGATTTGCTATGACAGTTAGTAGTTTTACAGTTATACTAAATGCTTTAAGATTAAAAAGGATTAAATTAAGGAGGAATTAAATATGTTTAGTAAAAAAATTAAAACAATAGTAAAAATAGAGGGAATGTCTTGTGAACATTGTGCGAATAAAGTTAAGAATGCATTAATGAATATAGATGATGTTAAAGGGGTAAAAGTTAATTTATCTAAAAAAGAAGCAATTATTTCAAGTAATAATAAATTAGATAAAGATTTGATTAAAAAACTAATTGAAGATTTAGACTATAAATTTATTGATATAGTGGAGGAATAATTGTGAAAAAGATAGTTTTAGTTGTAACTTTGTTTATAGCTATGTTTGGCTTAACAGGTTGTGGAAATGAAAAAATAAAAAATGATTCAAATGCTCCAGCTGGATTAAAAGAAATTACTGGAAAAATTTATCAAGCTGAAACAAATGAAGATGGTAATATTGTCATCAATAAGGACAAAATCACTGAGGAAGTTAGTTACTATAGCTATGAATATGATGATGTAATAATTGGCCTTTTAGCAGTAAAAGATGAAAATGGTAAATTCCATATTGTTATCAACACTTGTGGGTCTTGTGGAGGATCACCTTATGCTTATTTTGTTCAAGATGGAAATAAAATACAATGTCAAAATTGTGGAAATACTTTTTTGATTACTGAACTTGATAATTTAGAAACAGGTGGATGTAATCCGATAGGTATTGAAAAGTTAGAAGAAAAAGATGATAAGTTTATTATTGACCATGAAGAAATAGAGCAATATAAAGATAAATTTGAAAATTGGCAAGGACCTACTGAATAATCAATATATTAATAAACAATAAGAAAATGCCATTTGCGTCAATTTATATTGTCAATTGCGCCATATTGTGCTATAATGATGCAAATGAAAGAAAAGTGATGCAATTTGAGAAAATTTAATTTAATAGAAGAATATAACAGTATTATATCTAATAGTAATATTATTAATCTAATAAGTAAAATCCATGAATATAAAGGAAAACAATCATATTTGTTAGATACTAAAAAAAACACTTTAGACACTTTATTAAAAGTTGCCAAAATTCAAAGCACTACTTCATCAAATAAAATTGAGGGTATTTATACCACTGATAAAAGAATTAGAGAAATTGTAAATCAAAGGCTAGAACCTAAAAATAGGAATGAGGAAGAAATTGCTGGTTATAGAGATGTATTATCTTTAATTCATGAGAATTATAAATTTATTGATATTACTCAAAATACAATATTGCAATTACACAGAGATTTATATAAATATACAGCTTATAGTTATGGTGGTAGATTTAAAAATTCTCAAAATTATATTGAAGAAGTAAATGAAAAAGGAGAAAAGAAAATAAGATTTACACCTCTATCTCCTGTTGAAACACCAATTGCAATTGAAGATTTATGTAAAAATTATAATGAATTAGTCAATAATGAATTATGTGATTTACTAGTATTAATTCCTATATTTATATTAGATTTTGTATCTATACATCCATTTAATGATGGAAATGGAAGAATGAGTAGATTACTTACTTTATTATTACTATATAAAGCAGATTATATGGTAGGAAAATATATTAGTATTGAAAAGATTATTGAAGAAACCAAAGATAGTTATTATGATACTTTAGAAAAAAGTTCAGTAAAATGGCATAATAATAAAAATGACTATTCATATTTTGTAGAATACTATTTGGGAATAATATTAAATGCTTATAAAGAATTTGATTCAAGAATAAATATTGTTGAAAATAAAAAAATAAATGCTTATGATAGAATTATAGATATATTTAAAGATAATATCATTCCAATAGACAAAGCGTTTATTATGAATAAGTGTCCCGATTTAAGTGAAACTACAATTGAAAGAGTATTAAATAAATTACTTAAAGAAGATAAAATTGTTAAAATATCTGGGGGAAGATATACAAAATATAAATGGAACAATTAAATAAATTGAGAATAAACAAAAAAACTTGAAATTATGAAGTAAAAATAATTGAAAAAATTTATGAAAAATACTTAATATATATTAGCAAGTTTGTAGAACAAATGGTTGTTGTAAATTATCAATTTTTATGATAATGTTAATAAAAATACGAGGAGGATTTTGATGAGAAAGAATATTAAAGTTACAGAGGCGATATTCCCAATGCCAGTATTAATGATAGCTACTTATAATGAAGATGGAAGTATTGATGTAATGAATGCAGCATGGGGAACAATGCTAGAAAGAAATCAAGTAATGCTTAATTTAACAGAAACACATAAAACTGTCAAAAATATTAAAGAGAGAAAGGCATTTACTGTTAGTATAGCTGATAGCGACCATGTTGTAGAAGCAGATTATTTTGGAATTGTATCTGGAAACAATACACCAAATAAATTTGAAAATAGTAGTTTAACTGCTACAAAGTCAGAAAATATTGATGCTCCAATTATCAATGAGTTTCCAATATGTTTAGAATGTGAATTCATAGAATATAAAGAATGTGGAGTAATAGGAAAAGTAGTTAATGTTACTGCTGATGACAAAGTAATGAATGGAGATAATGTTGACATATCATTAGTTAATGCTATTGCATTTGATCCATATACTCATGGGTATTATAAAGTAAATGAGAGAGTTGGAAATGCTTTCAAAGATGGGTTACAACTAAAAAAATAATAATATGAAGTATAGGCAGATAATTTGAAGATTATCTGTCTTTTATACTAATTACAATTTGAAAATATGAGAATTATTTCTCGCATTTTTTATCTATAAAAAAAGGCCTTGACTTATTGTCAATAGCCTTAATTTTTTTCTTGTAAAAGCCTTTTCTCAAGTAGTGAAACACCCTCATATATAATAAATGATAAAATGATTAAAATAACAATTCCAGCCATTACGACATTTAAGTTAAATACTTGTGTACCATATATGATTAAGTAACCTATTCCTTTTTTACTAACTAAAAATTCTCCCATTATTACCCCAATTAAAGTCATTGATATGTTCAATTTAAGTGATGAAATAATTGTTCTTTTAGATCCAGGAATAACTAAATATCTTAGAATTTGTCCTTTTGTTGCTCCAAAAGATTGAAGCAGTTTAATTTTTATTTCATCAGTTCCTAAAAAACCGTTATAAATATTTATAATACTAACTATTAAATTGATTAATAAAGCCATCACTATAATTGCTTTGGTGTTTGCTCCAGCCCAGATAATAATTATTGGCCCTAAAGCAACTTTTGGTAAACTGTTTAGCATCGTTAAAAATGGGTCAAGAATTTTAGCTAAAGTTTTTACTTCATAAAGTAAAATAGCAATTAGAAAACCACTAACTATACCAATAAAAAAGGCTAAAACTATTTCGTATAAAGTTGTTAAAATATGAGTTATTAAAGAACCTTCTAAAAAGAGATTTTTAATTGTTAGAATAATTCTTGATGGACTAGAAAAAATAAAAGGATTCAAGATTTTTTTATTAGCGAGAACTTCCCATGATATTAAAAAGATAACGACAATTAAAATTTGCATTAAAATAACAAATATTTTATTTCTTCTTTCTTTTTGTAAAAATTTTTTTTGATTAGTTGACATAGACATCTAAGTCCTTCCATATCTTATTATAAAGTTCATTAAATTCTTTAGTATTTCTATTATCAATCGGATTGTCATAAGGTAAATCAATATCATAGATTTTTTTGATTTTACATGGTCTTTTTGATAGAACAACAACCTTATTAGAAAGACTTACTGCTTCCCCAACGTCATGGCTTACTAATATTGTTGTAATATTTTCTTGTTTAATAATTTTAAAAACATCGGCACTTACGGCTAATCTTGATTGATAATCTAATGCTGAAAAAGGTTCATCTAATAACAAAATATCAGGTTTCAAAGCAAGTGTGCGAATAAGCGCAACTCTTTGAATGTAGTGAAGACACATCTTTATTTTTTCGTTTATTTAAAGGGTTTGTGTGTGTTCTAATTCAAACTTGATTTTTAACTTTTAAGTTCTTAAAATTATAAATTTTGTTAGAAAAATATATAGATTATAGGCAGTGTTCTAAAACAAGCTAGAGATTATTCAAAATTCCATTTAATTTGAATATCTCTAGTATTTGTTTCTTTATTTAAATTTCCAATATAAATTTTATCAACAAATTCATCAACAATAAATTTATTTAATTCAGTAAGAGTTTGATATTTACTAAATATTTTATCATTATTTTTAGAAGTTTCTTCTTTCATTTTATAATAAGCTATTTCACTATTTATAGATTTAATTTGATTACTATATTTATCTTCATTTTTGTTATAATCAGTTATTAAATCTTTAAATTGTTCATTTGTTATAATGCCATTAACTTTATCTTCATATAAATTTTTTAAATAGTTTCTAGTTTTAGATATTTCTTTTTCAATATTTTCTTTTTGTTTTTCTAAAGATTTTATTTTTTCTAAAAATCTATTTGCTTTATTTTTAGAATCAAGATTATTTAGTTCACTTTGATTATAATATTTTTTAATCTTTTCATTTATGGCTTCTAAAACTAGATTTTCTAAGATATCATATCTCATAGAAGATTTATTAATACAATCATCATATCCATCACGATTATTTGAACAAACTAAATATTCATGTTTTTTAGAGTTCTTTTTTCTCATATAATGTTTACATTCAAGACAAAATACTTTTCCTGAAAAAAGATGAACAATTCCATTTATTTTAACAGGTTTAGTTCTTTCTTTCATAGCTATTTGAACTTTATTAAATGTTTCTTCATCAATAATTGCTTCATGAGTATTTTCAATTTTTATCCATTCTTTTTGATTTTTCATTTTAATTTTATGATTTTTATAACTAACTGTAGTTCTTTTACCTTGAATAAGATGTCCTAAATATAATTCATTTTTAAGAATGGTTTTAATGGCATTAGTATTCCATTTTATTTCTTCTCTTGGTCTATTACTAATAATATTTAATTTGCTTCCTTTTAGATATTTATATAGGGAAGGACAAGGAATATTTTTACTATTTAAATATTTTGCTATACCTGTAAATCCTAATCCTGTTAAATATAAATCAAATATATCTTTTACAATTACGGAAGCCTCTGGGTCAACAATTAATTTATTATTATCTTCTTTAGATATTTCATAACCAAATGAAGCAAAAGGTGAGATAAATTCGCCTTGTTTCATTTTAGCTTTGAAAGCACTTCTAATATTGTTAGATACATCTTCTAAATACCATTCATTGACAAGACCATTAATTTGTCTTGCTTTTTTATTGCCAGCATTAGCTGTATCAGCATTATCAGCAAGACTTATAAATCTAACACCCCATTCAATAAACTTATTATGTAAAAATTTTTCGATTACTTCCATATCTCTTGAAAATCTTGATTGACTTTTACATAATACCACATCAATTTTACCATTTTCACAATCTCTAATAAGTCTTTCAAATTCTGGTCGATAAGTTCCAGCTCCAGATAAATCTTCATCACAATATTCATCTACCAAAACAAATTCTGGTCTTTTATCAATTTCGGCCATAAGAAGATTTCTTTGATTTTTAATAGATTCACTATCATCATCTTTATTTAATTTGAATCTATCTTCATCAGATAATCTTTCATAAATACCAACTTTTAATATTTTTGTACTTTCATTCATAATTATTGACTCCAAAATTAACTTTTATTTAAAAGTAGTAGCATTAAACTCCATAAACATAATTATTTTATATATTTTTTTATTAATAATTTTTTTTAATTTAGCATCAGTTAAATCATCATCAACAATATCAATGACATTGTAGTGCATTTATTTACCCCTTTCTTGTTATTTAATAAATTGATATTCTTCTATAATATATTTTAATTTAATTTAAAATAGACTTGTTAAAAAATAGTTAATAAAAATGCCATGAAAAAAATAGGTGTATAAAACCTATTATTTGGATTATAAAAAATAGTATCATTTAAACTTATTATACTATTTTAGTTATTTATCCTACCGACTAGATAATCCATAGATACTTTATATTTCTTACATATTTGATAAGCAAATGCAGTAAGAATTAAAGTTTTACCAGTTTCGTATGCTGAAATAGTAGATGACGTAGTGGAAAGTTCATCAGCAAGAGTACGTAATGTAAGATTATTTTCTTCTCTTAATATTTTTATTTTAGCTCCAATTTCTTTTTTATTTAATTCTTTTAATTCATTAATATTTTTATAATTAGAGTTGTTCGGAAACTAATTTAAAGCTTTATCAAAATTGTAGAAACTACAAAGTAATACGGCGAATTTTGCAAAA
>CANRMU010000040.1 GCA_947631895.1 uncultured Bacilli bacterium
TGATTTAACTCCAGTAAAGCTTCTTGTATCATTAACGGTATGAGTAATAAAATGATTAAAATGATGATATTCAAATTCATTACCATAATACCAATCTGGTGCTTGTAAATTAATTGCTTCAAATTTACTTACCCATTTATCAGATATATCTAAAACATAAGTATATGGTAATATTTGATAAAAATATTCAGGATTTTCTAATACTAATTTTTCTAATTGTTCTTTTTCGGCTGTTTCTAAGAAATTTTTAAAGCCTTTAATTCTGCCTAATATTTCCATTCCATATTTATTTCTTTTAGGCATGAATACATATATTATAGCCATTAAAATTAAACAAATAACCGCAATAATAAAGTTTAATAATAAATAAGGAAACATTCCAATAATAGTACTTAATATACCAATGAAAAATATTCCTGAATGGAGACCTATAAATATTCCTAAAAAGATTGATTTGCTTTTAATAATAATTTTATAAAATGGTGTATAAAAAGCTATTAATATTACAGGCATTAATCCTAACATTAAATAACCATTCATTGCTAAAGGTATTACAAAGTTAAATAGAAAAGTTATAATTATTAAAATTAAATTATAATTAGATTTTTTATCAACCAATTTATCAAAAATTAAATTACGGTTTTCTTCACTCATAACTTCTTTTTTTAATTTTTCTGTAGTTAGATAAAACCTATCATATAAATCATTAGATGTTACTTTAGTAGCTCCATACTTAAATAAACCATCCATAAAAGTTTTTTCTAAATTATTATTACCATCATAATCTTTTATTTTAGTTATCATAAAATCATTTTTAGCTAATAATGAAGTATTTTTTATTTCACTAATTTTTATATAACCTTTATTAGCAAGATATATTAATAATGAAGTTACATCTTTATCTCTTACACTACCACGATACATAAAACCTAATTCTAAACTATTTAAATTATCTGGAGGATAAAATTCAACTGTATCAACTACTTTTTCGTCACGGCCAAATATAAACCATAATATAAATGATAAAATTAAACTAACAATACTAATAATTATTGCTAAATCTTCAAAATTAAATTTTCTTGTAAAATAACCATTTTCTAAGGGAATTCTTACTGTTAAAGCTTCTTTAGGATTTAATGTACCATTATAATTACCCTTTATCGTATTATTAGTTACTGTATAAGATATATTTTTATTATTGATAGTACCATAAGTTCCACTAGAAAAACCTATTTTAGATGAATCGAAACTTTTAGGCATTTCAATATAAAATGAAACATTACTTATTGTTGTATCCCAATCAGTTCCAATAAGATTAAAATAAAATTCATCAAAATCTTTATTTCTTTCTCCTCTTAGAATATCATAAGTATAATTAATCATATAAGTTTTTAAACCAGTAACATAAGAATATGCATCTCCTATTTTAATAGTATAATATCCACTTGTAGATGATGTTTCATAAGGATAATCAACACTTACATTTCTAACTTTAGCAAAGGTTTTATTGGTACTTCCATCTGCTCTAGTTATTTCATTTTCTAAAGGAATTGTTCGGTAGATTCCATGTTTTTGAACACTAAAATTAGCAGTTATATTTTCAGTAATATTATAAGTATTATCTTCATTTACTTTAATATATATTTCATAACTTTTAATAGTATAATCATAAGCTTTAACACTAAGAGGTAAAAAACAAACCATTAAAAAAAAGAAAAACTTTTTCATAAATTAACCTCAACATTACTTTTTTCTTCACTACTAGCATTAAACATTGGATAAGTTTTAAATCTAAATAATTTAGCAAATAAATTATTAGGAAAAGTCATTAATTTATTATTTAAGATTCTAACTGTTGCATTATAATATTTTCTAGCATTAACTAATTCATCTTCAATTGAAACTAATTCTTTCATTAATTTTTGAAAACTTTCATTAGCTTTTAATTCTGGATAAGCTTCTTTAATCGCTATTAAATTAGAAACCGTTTGTTCAAGTTCGTTATCATGATCATTTTTTTCATTATTACTTAAAGAATCATAATTTTTACTTCGATTAGCAATAATGGTTTCAAAAGTTGTTTTTTCATAAAATGAATAACCTTTTATCGTATTAACTAAATTAGGAATTAATTCCCATCTTTTTTTTAAGTATACATCTAAGGTTGCAAAGGCTTCTTTAACACGGTTTTCTGACTTAATAAAACTATTAAAAGTCCATATTAAAAAAACAATTAATAAGACTACGATTAAAATAATTAGATACTTCATTTTATATCACCATCTTAATTATATCAGTTAAAAATTTATTTAACAATTATTTTCTAATCATTTTATCTAAGTATTCTTTTCTTTTATATTCATTAGTTAAATGAGTGTAAACTTGAGTTGTACTTAATTGTTTATGACCAAGTAATTCTTGAACGCTTCTAATATCGGCCCCATTTTCAAGTAAATGGGTCGCAAAAGTATGCCTTAGAGTATGAGGTGATATATGATGAACAAAAGCAATTTTTTTAATTCTTTTAGCTACTATTTGTTCAACACTTTGTCTTTTCATTTGTTCACCCTTTTGATTAAGAAGTAAATAATCATTCTTTTCATTCTTTAAAAAAGTATCTCTAACTTTTAAATAATCTTCTAAAGCTTCTTTAGCATAACTACCAAAATATGCAATACGCATAATACTTCCTTTTCCTAAAACTCTAATTTCCATCTTTTTTAAATCAATATCTTTAAGTTTAATATTGCATAATTCACTAACTCTTATACCACTAGCATATAAAAGTTCAAAAATAAGTCTTTCTCTAATTAATACTGGGGTACTTAAATCATCAAAAGTTAATAGTTCTAAAATTTCTTGATTATTTAAAAAATTAGGTAATTTTTTTTCTTTTTTAGGATTTTCAACTAATAAAAATAAATTAGTATTAATAATTTTTTTTTCATACAAATAACTATAATAACCTCTTAAAGAACTAAGAATTCTTGATATGGAACTATTACGATAATTTTGTTCATCTAAACTTTTTAAAAAATCCCATATTAAATATTTATTTAATTTTAATTCATCAATTTTTCTTTCCACACAAAAATTTTTAAACATTAAAATATCTCTTTGATAATTTTCAATCGTTAGATTACTATAATTTCTTTCAACTTTTAATCTTTCTAAATAATCATTTAAATATTTCATTACTATCACTCTTTAAATAATTGTATCAAATAAACTTTTAAATTTACAACAAAAGATGAGAAAAATGTATTATAATGTTGGTGGAGTGTGAAAAGATGATTAGAGCAGTACAAATAATAATTAATAAAACAATTACTTTTATCTGTAAGTTATTTCATAAAAATGGTAGTGTTCTTCCAGGGGCTTGGGCATACATTTTAAATCCTCATGTATTGGATACTATAAAATATCCTAAATACGTTATAGGTGTTACTGGATCTAGTGGTAAAGGTACAACTACTAATTTAATTTATCATATTTTAAAAGAAGCTGGTGTTGATGTTGTCTATAATTCATCTGGTAGTAACATTATTAATGGTATTATAACTTTAATCTTAAATAATTGTAATTTAAAAGGGGAATTTAAACATGATGTTTTATTATTAGAATTAGATGAAAAACACCTCCATTTAGCTTTTAAGGAAAGTAAACTTACCCATTTAGTTATTACGAATATCACAAGAGATCAACCAGCTAGAAATGGTTCACCTGATTTAATTTATAATGAAATTATGAAAACATTAAATGGCAAGACCACTTTAATTATAAACGCTAATGACCCAGGACTATTAAAAGCTACTCTTTCTTATCCTGGTAAAGTTATAACTTATGGAATTAATAAAACCAAAGATTCTTATCAAAAATTAACAAACAATAATGTTGATTATGCATATTGTCCTAAGTGTCATCACAAACTAATCTATGATTTTTACCACTATGGGCACTTAGGAAATTATCATTGTCCTAATTGTGATTTTAATAATTTAAATTTAGATTATACAGCTGATAAAGTTGATTTAAAAAAACAAGAAATGGAAATAAATCATCATTTAGTTCATTTAAATAAAGATATTTTATATACAGCTTTTGCAACTCTTGCCTCTTATAGTGTGGCAAAAGAAATTGGTTTAAGTGAAAAACAAATTTTAGATGCTTTAAACGTTCATCCAAATGATAGTAAAAGAGCTCATGAATATGTTTTAGATAATCGTAAAATAACGATGTTAGAAAGTAAAAATGAAAATTCTTTAAGTTATTTTCAATCCCTACAATATATAAAAAATGCAAATGGTAAAAAATGTGTTTTACTTGGTTTTGAAAATGTTTCAAGACGTTATTCGTATAATGATTTATCTTGGCTTTATGATGTTGATTTTGAGCTTTTAAATGATTCAAATATTACAAATATTGTTTTAGTTGGAAGATTTAAATATGATGTGGCAACAAGGTTAATCTATGCTAATATCGATGAAAAAAAATTTATCTTTGTTGATGATTTAAAAGATATGGTTAAAATATTAAAAGAACAAACAACTGGAGATATTTATACAATGGTTTGTTTTGATATGACTGAAATACTTTTAAATGAATTAAAGGAGGAAGCATGAAAACAATTAAAATTGCTCATCTATATTATGATTTAATGAATCTTTATGGAGAAAGTGGTAATATCTTAGCTTTAAAAAAACATTTAGAAAAGCAAAATTTAAAAGTTATAGTAAATAATTTAAGTATTAATGATGAAATTGATTTCAATAAATATGATTTTTATTATTTAGGAAGTGGAAATGATGAAGCTTATTATTTAGCTTTAAAACATTTAGAACAATATCAAAATGAAATAAAAACGGCTATTGAAAATAATAAATTTTTCTTAGCAACTGGTAATTCTTTATGTTTATTTGGTGATTTAAATATTCTAGATTTTAAACCTGAAAAATGTGAATTTAGAATTGTTGGAGAACAAACATTTAATTATCAAAAATTAAATAAAGAAATTATTGGTTTTCAAAATCGTGATTATATTTTAAAATTTGTTAAAGAACAACATTTATTTGAAGTAAAAAAAGGTACAGGATATGTTCCTAAAGCAATTGTCGAAGGAATTAAGAAAAATAATTTTTATGGAACTTTTTTACTAGGTCCCCTATTAATTAGAAATCCTTTATTTACTGAATATTTAGTAAAAGAAATAATGAAAGATCATAACTTGGATTATAAAATTTATCATGATAAATGGGAAGAAAAAGCTTATAATGAATATCAAAAAAATTTTTAAAATCCTCAATAAGGATTTTTTTAATTACATTTAATGTATTTAATTGACGTTTAAAAGTCGACTTTATTTGTCAAGATAAAAAATTTATGATATTATTTATGTGGTGATATATATATGATTATTGTATTCAAAGTTAGCGATAAACTTAAGCAAAAAATGATTGCTTATTATGCTGATAAAAAAAGACCTAAGACCCC
This sequence comes from uncultured Bacilli bacterium, assembly GCA_947631895.1. Lineage (GTDB taxonomy): Bacteria > Bacillota_I > Bacilli_A > RF39 > UBA660 > Ventrenecus. Next base: position 5,491 of record CANRMU010000040.1, read on the forward strand.
TCCTTATGCTGTATTTCAAGCAGAAGATGCTGATACAGTAGTAACTTTATATGAATCAGGTAAAGTTATGTTTCAAGGTATAAGTGCTGATGTTGATGCTAAAATGTGGGCTGAAACTGAAAAAAAATTAACTGGTATTAATATTAATATTTCAGAAGGTAAACAAAAATTAGAAAAAACTAGAAAAACTAGAAATGAAATGTATAAATTAGATGTTTATGGTTCAGATGAAGTTGGAGTTGGTGACTTTTTAGGACCTATTGTAGTAACTGCCACTTATGTTTCTAAAGAAAAATCTTCTTTTGTTGAAAAATTAGGAGTTAGAGATTCAAAAATTATTACTGATGAAAAAATTAGAGCAATTACTCCTACTTTAATGGAAGAAGTTCCTTATGCTAGTTATACCTTAAGTTGTAAAGAATATAATGAATATCAAAAACGTGGTTACAACATGAATCGCATTAAAGCAATTATTCATAATAAAGTTTTATATGAATTAACCAAAAAAGGTTATCCTTATGATAAAATTGTTATTGATCAATTTGTTTATCCTGCTAAATATTTTGAACACATTAAAGATGAAAAAAATATTGTTAAAGATATTACTTTTATGACTAAAGCAGAAAGCGTATGTGCCGCAGTTGCAGCAGCAAGCTGTATTAGTAGATATATTTTCTTACAAGAAATGGATAAATTATCTAAAGAACTTAATATGACCGTTTTAAAAGGTGCTGGAGAAGATGTTGATAAACTAACTGCTCAAATAGTTAAAAAATATGGAAAAGAAAAATTACAAGAAATAGCAAAATGTAATTTTAGAAATATGGAAAAATATCAAGAATACTTAAAAGAAAGCTGAAAAGCTTTCTTTTAATATTCAAATAAACTAACTAAATAACTTTCAAAACCAAGCCATTTATCTTTAAGACCAGATTTTATTTCATAATCTAATTTAGTTAAAGATAATAAATTATCTTTAACATCATCAATATGATATCTAGCCTTATTTTTCATTATTTTTTGTAATTGCCAATCAGCTAATTTTAATTCTTGCATAATCTCTTTAGCATTATGTTTGCTCTCTAATAAAGAAACCATTAACATTAAACGATATTCTCTAGCTAAAAGATTAATTAACTGTAAACTTTCAACTTTTAAACATTTTAAATCTTCTAATAAATCAAAAGATAATTTCATATCTTTTATGATAACCGCATCAATAAATTTAAATTGATTATCTTTAACACTAACACTAATTAATTCTTTTAAAGTATTCATCGTAATCATAGCATTTTCTTTCATCAATAACGGAAACTTATTTATTTCATTAACAATTAAATCATAATTATTTACACAAGCATTAACAATATATCTAACACCATTATCTTCAATTAAATAATTTTTCTTCATAATTAATTTTTTAGTTTCATTTATTAATTCATAGCCTATTGGAGCCTTAAGTTCCCTATATTCTGCTAATTCTTGCCATTTTTTAAAGATACTCTTTCTTTTATCAACAGCATCATAAGTTGTAAAAATTAAAGTTGTATTAGGATTTGGATTATTTAGATAATTAATTAGACTTTCAGTATTTTTAGAGTTTTCTTTTTCTTTACCAAATAAACTAACATTTTTAATAATTAAATATTTCATTTCATTAAACATTGAAACATATCCTGCTTCTTCTAAAATATCAGTTAATGAAACTTCACTATAATCATAAATAATTTTATTATTTGAATCTTTTATAATTTTTTTTAATTCTTCATCTAATAATACTTTAGAATCACTAGTTATTAATATATTCATTTTGCATCACTTCTTTATTATTATATCAAGAATTTATTAAAGTAGATAGTAATTAATTACTTAAAGATAAGACAAATGGATTATCTACAGTTCCATATTCTTGTTCTGAATAAGAATTAGGAGTTATTTTAACAGACGTTTTTAAATATAGAGTTGGCCAAATCCCCTCAACATAACTTACAAGATTTCCTCGGTTAACATATCCAGACGCAAGAACATTGAACGCACCGCTGGAGTCAGCAGAATAAGGCGTTAGAGTCCATATAAATCCATTATCATTTGGCTTTAGCCAATTTGTTTTTACACAATCACTAAAAGAATTCCAATTAATAACTTCTTTTGTAAAACACATCTCTCTTCCGATACTTCCACCATTTGTGGCATATCCATAATCTGTTGGATAAATTAAACCTATTCCATTATATTTTTCTCCTACATCAGTTGTACTACTCCATTCACTTGGATATTCATTGCTATTTCCTGTACTTTTTCCTCGCTCTCTTTCATAAAGCATTTTTACTGTTACATCGCTATTTGTACTACTTCCTCCTATATTCCAGATTACTTCTTTATCTATCATACTCTTTGCTGTATCATCTAATCCTTTTGGTAAGTCTGTTCCTGTACTAAAATCACACTCACTTACACTATTACTTTTATAACATTCTCCTGAACTACTTTCATAATATATTCCATTTAACATATCTTTTAATTTTGAAGTTGTCCAATTATTATAATCAGTATCCCAAAGATA
>CANRMU010000041.1 GCA_947631895.1 uncultured Bacilli bacterium
TCACATTCACTATGCTTTAAAGCTTCTTCATTACTCATAGGTATAAAACATTCACTATTAGTATCATTAGTTATCTGTGAACCATTAACATATGTAAACTCTAATGTTCCTGCTTTTACTATTTGATTTTTTTCATTTCCCTTTACTTCAAAAAATAGGGCATAACTTATTCCTAATACTATTATTACTAAACAAATCACTACATAGGCTATAACTTTTGATTCTGTTTTTAATACTGTACCAATATTTTTATCTTTCATCTTCATCACCATTTTATTCTTATCTTTTATATTAATTAAACATATATGTAACTTCTAAAGGAACATCTAAAACTTTTTCCTTAACTTCATCTTGTAATTTATCTAACTTTTTAATTATATCAAAATAAAATTCTTTAAAATTATCTATTTCATTTTGAAAAATATCAACTATAATTAATAAAAATATACTATTATTTAAAACATATTTATCTTCATAAGTATTCGGATAATGAATATAATAATCATCTGGACAATCTTCAATATATTTAGTTATTTTTCCATAACTTCTTTTAATAAATTCATAAAATTCTCCATCTATCTTTTTACTTTCATATACTTTAATTAAATATGATAATTCTTCATCATCTAATCTTTCTAAATATATTTCATTATTTATATAAAAAATATTCCACATTGAACTTACTTTATATTTTTTTAAAAATTCTTCTGAAGGTTTTATTAAATAATTAATATCATTTAAAAATTTATTTTCTATAGTACTTAAATCTAATTTATTATCTATATATTTTTCTAAATAATGTTTATAAAATTTAACGAGTTCATAATATAATTTATTTTTTTCTTTATTTTCTAAGAGCCCTAAAGAATTTAATTTATCATAATATTTATTATTCATTTTAATTACCTCCACTAATAGTTATGGCATTTAATCCCATATTTACACTTTTTAATTGTTCTAAATCTAAAGAACAAATATGTCCCCATGATTCTACTAAAATATGACTTTCATCTTGCACACCAATTACACTTATTGTATGTCCTCCAGTACATGCTGCATGATAATTTAAAGATGGCATATAAAAATCTATTGGTGTGGTACTTTTTACCAATTTTCCGTCTACAACGGACATTTTAACGGGATTAATTGTTAAAACTACACTACCTTTTGATAATCCTTCTTTTATTTTGTTAATAATAACTTCATTTATTTCACTATCTGGAATATCATTGTTAACTTGCCATGGTAATACATCATAATTATTGTATATACCACTATTGGTGGTATTAACATCAATTCCTTTACTTTTTAAGTATGCTTCTATTACTGGAGCACTATCACCTTCAAAGTAACTAGTACCTAACTTTTTTTTATATTTTGGTGTATAGGTACTTTTACCATCTACTTCTTCGACAATACTATTTTGATTTATCCAACAATAAAAATCAGTTAATAATAAATCATCATTAGGTAAAGTCAAACCTGTTTTATTTATTCTTGTTAAAGAAAAGCCAAATTTTTCTTCAAAAAGCTGAGGATTATTTTGAAAATAAACCATTATCATATTTAAGGTAGCTGCATAATCGCATACTCCACCAGAAACATTTCCATTAATATCTGTAGCAAGTTTTATTGAATCTGCTTCGGATAAATTAGGAAAATAGGAATTAACTATATCGATTATTTTTCCAGCTCTTTCAGGATTTTTCATAGATGATTGAACAATAGATTGAAGTACTCCAATTCTGGTATCTGGAAATTGATGAAAAAAATCTAAATAATTTTCGTAATTTGCTCCTTGTACTATATCTCCAAGGCTTTCAATTGGTTCTGCTGATTCAGTTTTACTATATCTTTCAATTAATTCTTTTATATCAATATCAGGATTTTTTTCTATTTGTTCCATTACTTGATTTATTTGTTCATTATTAAGTGATATTTCACTATTGTTTAATTTTAATGTTATACTTCCTAAAGCTGTTGAATAAGCATTTAAAGTCCCCGCTACTACGGCTCCCATTAAGAAAGATTTAACTGCTTCATTATTTAGTTCAGATAAATTGATTTCTTTATTTAAAACTATGGCATCTATTCCAGCCATTAAGTAACTTTGAACAAATTCTTCTCTTCCTTCTTGGAACATTTTGACAATAAAATTACTGCTTGGATTATCAGCTATTCCTAAAATACCACCCATTTTTTCAGTTAAAACCTCGGAGCCTGCTGATAATAAGCCGTATATAATAGCTGTTGTTGTTGAATAATTATTTGTTAAGGCTTCATGTTTGGAATTACCATAGGCAGATAATCCCATTAAGGTTTGACCTACTTTTGGCGCTAGTTCAGGAGCGACTAGTGAAGTTAGAAAACTCGCTGTTACGCTTGGTAACATATTTCCAGTTGACATTCCGACTTGATAAATACTATCTAAATAATTACTTTTTTGTTCTAAGTATTGAATATAATACGCTACTTTATATTCTTCGGCAGTTATTTTTTCATTATTGATTATGGCATTTTCTAACCCACTAAAAAAGGAAGTTATTCCATCACCTAAACCATCTGTTCCTACATTTAACATATTTCCTAATGTTTCTTTTATTTTTCCTTCATCAGTTAATGATAGTTCAGCTATTTCTTCTTGAGCTTTATTCATGCCAATTCTTTGATTTAATTCATTTTGTTTTTTGGATAAATATTTTTCAGCTGATGATCTTCCCTCTGTTTCAAAAAGATAAGAAAAAATTGCTATTTCTTCAGTACTCATTACTTGATAATCTTCATATATTTTTTGAAAATCTTGTTGATATACTACTATTTGTTTATTTATTACATCACTTATATCAAATCCTTGGTCTTCTGCTAGTTTTTCAGCATATTCACAAAACTTCATTGGGTCATAATTTTCTTGTAGGTCATTTGCTAAATCGGGTACATCATAAATCCTTAGATATTGTTCTTGATATTCATTATAGTTTGCTTCTAATTCTTCAGTTGATAGTGATGTTTTATTCCATTTATTAAATCCGTCACTTAAAATTATTTTTTGTTCTTCTTGTTCTATTTTTAATTTTTCTTGTTCTTCTTTTAAAGCATATATTGATGATGATATCATTAATTCATCGTTTTTGATGCTTTCCATATATTCATGATATTCTTCTTCAGTTTTATCACCATTTGTTAACTGCATAAATACTTGATTATATGTATCTTTATATAATTTTATTTTTTCTTGCCATTCAGCATCATTATAAAATGCTTCTACTATATTGGTATCAGTATTCATTAAAGAATAATTTCCTAACATCATATTTTCATAATCTTGGGGTGTCATTGGTCTATCACCATTTGACATTATTACTCCATTTCCATACCAAATATCACTATTTTCTAATGAATATATATTTTCAATATTTTCTTCTAATTTTTGATATTCTTTTTCTAATTCTTTTTCTATTTTCCCCATTGCTTCAATATTATCATTATTATTTGTTATTAAAGCATCATAATCTTTTATTTCACTATTATTTTTATCCATAGTAAAATCCACAGATTCCACTTCATTAGGAAACCTATTATAATTATTACTTACTATAATTTGATTATTAACATTAGTATATGTTGCGGATACTTCTTTATTATTACTATTATCTGAATAATCAATATCTATATTTTTTATATTTTTTCTTATCATATTCATCATCCTTGTACTTAAATTGTATCAAATTTCCTTTAAAAAGTCTTTACTTTTTAATTAAAAACAATCTTAAAAAGAAAAAAAACTAGATTTCTCTAGTTTTAAGATTAAGCTAATTCTACTTCAGCGCCAGCTTCTTCTAATTGAGCTTTTAATTGATTAGCTTCTTCAGCAGGAACGTTTTCTTTAACATTTCCACCATTATCAGCTAAAGCTTTAGCTTCAACTAATCCTAATCCAGTAATTTCTTTTAATAATTTAATTACTTGAATCTTATTTCCACCAGCACTCTTTAATACTACAGTTTTGTTAACATCTTCTGTAGCTTCTGCACCAGCAGCAGGAGCAGCAGCAACTGCTACAGCACTAGGATCAACTCCAAATTCTTCTTTCATTGCATCAACTAATTCTTTTACTTCAAGAATAGTCATTTCTTTTAATGAAGCGATAAAATCTTCAGTTTTAATTTTAGCCATTTTTAATCATCCTTTCCTTATTCTTCTTTACCTTCTGCATATAAGTTTAATGCAATAGATAAATTTCTTACATGCTCCATCATACCGGCAGCAAGCATAGTAAGTAAGCCTTCTCTTGATGGTATAGAAGCATATTCTTTAATAGTATTTAAATCTGCTACAGAACCACTGATAATTCCAACTCTAAGTTGTAATTTTTCATGTTCTTTAGCAAATTCAGATATAACTTTAATCGGTTCTAATAGATTTTTACCAAACAAAATTGCATTTGGTCCTTCTAAAAAACCTTCAAAGTCAATCTTTAAATCATCCAAAGCTCTTTTAAGTAAAGTATTTTTATATACTTTAACTATTGCATCAGTTTCTCTTAATTTTTTTCTTAATTCACTTAGTTCGGCAACAGTTAAGCCTTGGTATTGAAATAAAATTACTGATTCACTATCTTGAATATTTTTGGTAATTTCATTTACAATTTCTTTCTTGGCTTCAATAATTTTTTGGCTAGCCATCTTTATCCTCCTTTGCTTAATCTAAAAAAGTCAATCCGCATTGAGGACTGACAAAAGCATTAAGTTTTTATCATTTTCCTCGGCAAGATTTTTAAGGAATACCCCTTGCTGTCTTCGGTTTTTAACTTTTCTAGTTGCTATTATATATAATATTTTATTATTTGTCAAAAGAATTTTGATCAACTTTTATTCCAGGACCCATTGTAGTAGATATAGAAATAGAAGTAATAAATTTTCCTTTAACACTAGCAGGTTTTAATTTAGTTATTGTACTTACAACATATTCTAAATTTTGAACTAATTTAGAAGCATCAAATGATGCTTTACCAATCATTCCATGAATATTACCATAAGCATCAGTTCTAAATTCAACCATACCTTTATTGATGTCTTCAATAGCTTTTACGGGATTAGGTGTTACAGTATTAGTTTTAGGATTAGGCATTAAACCTTTAGGCCCTAAAAGTTTACCAATTTTACCTAATTCTGGCATCATATCTGGTGTCGCAACAATAACATCAAAATCAAACCAATTTTCTTTTTGAATTTTTTCAATCATGTCTTTGTCACCAACATAGTCTGCACCAGCTTTTTTAGCTTCCTCAGCAGCTGCACCTTTAGCAATTACTAATATACGTTTAGTTTTTCCTGTACCATTAGGAAGTACAAAAGAACCACGTAATTGTTGATCAGCTTTTTTAGGATCAACATTTAATTTAATTGCAAAATCAACTGCTCCATCAAATTTGGTAATGTTAGTCTTTTTAACTAAATCAATTGCTTCTGTAACGCTGTAAAGCTTATTTTTATCAACAAGTTTACTAGCTTCCACATACTTACGACCAAACTTTTTCATAACTTTCCTCCTAACTGTGGTTTATTAGCGGACTATTCTAATATAATTATTCTTCAGAATCTTTTTCTTCACCAATTACTTCAACTTCAGCACTAGTTTCTTCTTTAGATTCTGCTTCCATCTTTTCTAATTCTTCAGCTCTTTTTTCTCTTTCAGCTTCTTCTTTTTGAGCTTCAGCTGCTTGTTCAGCTAATTCAGCATCATTAACACCTTTAATAGCAATACCCATATTACGAGCAGTACCTTCAATAATGTTCATAGCGCCTTCAATATCATTAGCATTTAAATCTGGAAGTTTAATTTCAGCAATAGACTTTAATTCATCTTTACTAATAGTCGCAACAATTTCATTTGCTCCTTTTTTACTTCCTTTATTAATTTTAGCAACTTTCTTTAATAGAAAAGGTGCTGGTGGAGTTTTAAGAACAAAATCAAATGAACGATCATCATATATTGATATTTCGCATGGAATTACATCGCCCATTTTATCTTTAGTTGCATCATTAAACTTTTGACAGAAATCTTGAATATTAATACCAGCAGGTCCTAATACTGTACCAACAGGTGGTGCAGGATTTGCTTTTCCAGCTGGAATTTGTAATTTAATTTTCTTAACGACTTCTTTAGCCACGAAATCTCACTCCTTTCATTTAGATATGATAAAACGTGTAGTGGTCTGGGCAAGTCCGCAAAAAAATTCCCCTCCACTTTCTTTACATTAATATATATGTAAAGACAATTTGAATATTAGCATAAAAAACACCAAAATACAAGCTTTTTCAATAATATTTCTAGATATCTTAATTGGTAAAGTAATTTGTTTATAAGAATAAAACATTAAAAAAATTGATGTATCTTATCCACATCAATTTTTCTTGCATTTGCTTATTACTGATTTTTTTTATTGTAATATTTTTCAACATTTTTCATTTAATTTTTTAATTTCTTCTTCAGACAAATCAGTTAATTCCACAATATCTTTAATATCATCACCACGAGCTAACATTTTTTTCGCAATTTCGATGCTTTTTTCTTTTGCACCACTAGTTTTTCCTTCACTGATGCCTTCAAGTTTTCCTTCAAGTTGACCTTCATATTTCATGGTGTTCATTTGAAATTTGATATCATCTTCACGACTTAAAAAGCTTACAAATTCTTTGTCTTGATTTAGCTTTTTCATCTTATTTTTTAACTTCTTCACAAAAGTATCATCATCCTTTTCTATTTCCAACTCTTCTTCTTTGATGTCAAACTTACTTAAGTAATAAAATAACTGTTTTTCTCTTTCATCATTTGTATTGTAACATTTTTTAGTGATTTTATCCATATTGTATTCGATAAAAAATATATTATTTACATACTTAATATGATTATAAGTTTGAAGACTATAATTTAATACACAATCTAAGTTACTAGAATTAGCTAATTCATATGAATAGTCGATGTGATAAAATTCGCATGAAACATCATATTTTCGACCAACTTCAGTTTCTTTACTATATAAAGTACTAAAAAAATTTAGGTTTCTTAAATGAACCCAGTCTCTAGTTTCACTGTTAAGCTCAATGTGCACAAGCTTGCCATTTATGTGAGCAACAAAGTCACAAGTTTTAGCTCTTTCAATAACATTTCTTTTTAAGAGTTCTGGATTATCAAACTTTATATCTTTAACTTCAGTATTAAAAGTTAAATTAAGTAAAGTTTCCAACAAAAAAGTATCTGCTGGATCAAGGAATATTGCTTTAAAAACCTTATCATTCCTAGCATTATAAAATTTATCCAAAAAAATCATCTCCTTTCTTAAGTTTGATATTATAAACTATAGAAAGTATGAATTTTGTCGAATTATTGTTTTTAACTTAAAAAAGTTAAATTTATTAATATTATTTAAGAGCATCAGCTAAAATTTGACTAAATTGATTAAGATATTCATCAGTTAATAATTTTTTTCTTTCATTAGGATTTGATAAAAATCCACATTCAATTAAAATACCTGGAATCTTTAATCTACTATACATATAAGTACTACTAGGAATTTTTTTAATTTCCCTTTTATTTTCTAAATTTTGATTTAAATATTGTTGAACTTTTAAAGCTAAATCTTTATTTAAACTATTTTCTTCATTATAAAACACTTGAGGTCCAGAATAATTACTGTCAGTCAAGTAATTAAGATGTATTGATAAATAATAATTTGCATTACTAGAATTGATTATTTTAATGCGATGATCAAAATCACTTTTTTTACGGCGATTAGCATTAGGTGTTCCTAAGTCATAGTCACCATCACGTGTCAAAATAACTGTTGCCCCAGCTTCTTTTAATTTATCTCTTAATTTTAATCCTATTTTTAAATTGATATCTTTTTCATAGATATTTCCTACTACAGTTCCAGGGTCTACACCACCATGTGCAGGAATAGGAAAAGTCCAAAAATATCATTATTTCTTAAAATTCAATGTTCCATTCTATTTCTATAT
>CANRMU010000042.1 GCA_947631895.1 uncultured Bacilli bacterium
TTAAGAGTTTTAGAAATTTCTTAGAAACGGTTGAAAAAGAACAATTAGAGGCTTTAGTTTTAAAAAATCCTAAGTATTTTTATGATATTCTGCCTTATACTTATGTATTAGGTATATCTAAAAAATGGATAAGTAAATTTGAAAATATTTCATATCCTAAAATTAATATAGGTTCATTTAATTATAGTAGTGATTTATCTTTTTCTAATTTATATGATAATGTTTATTATCCTAGAAATACATCTAGTAGTGGCTGTTCTTCATGTGGTGGAGGTTGTTCATCTTGTGGTGGGGGATGTTCTTCATGTGGAGGTGGAGGTTCATGGTAAAAAGATTTGTTTTGCAATGGCATTTAAGTGAAAATTGTAATTTAAAATGTTTACATTGTTATCAAGAAAATCATAAGCCTATGCAATTAAAATATAATCAATTAGTTGAAATTTATAATCAATTTAAAGAATTATTAAAAAGATTAGAAATGAAAGGTCATATAAATATAACGGGAGGAGAACCGTTATGTAATCCTTTTTTATTTAAGATTTTAGATCTTATTAAAAAAGATGAAGATTTAATTTCTTTTTCTATTCTTACTAATGGAACTTTAATTACTGAACAAATAGCTAAAAAAATTAAAAGTTATAATCCTTATTATGTTCAAGTAAGTTTAGAGGGTGGAAAAAAGATGAATGATTATATTAGAGGTAAAGGTACTTATCAAAAAATAGCTAAAGGAATAATTAATTTACGAAAAGAAAATATTTTTACTTCAATTTCTTTTACGGCTACTAAAATAAATTATCGGGAGTTTCCTAAAGTTGTTAAGTATGCTAAGAAATATGATGTAAATAATGTTTGGTCTGATAGATATATTCCTTTAGGTGATTCACAAGATAAAGATTTAGCTTTAAATTTACAAGAGACAAGAGATTATTTAAATATAATGAATAAGGAAAGAATTAAATTAAAAAATATTAAAAATAATCATTTATCTATTTCAATGTATCGAGCTTTACAATTTCAGATGACTAATGATTTTGCTTATGGTTGTACAGCTGGAGATACATTATTAACCGTTATGGAAAATGGTGATTTAGTTCCGTGTCGAAGAATGCCTATTGTTGTTGGTAATTTATTTGAAGAAAAAATGATTGATTTATATTTAAATAATCAAATTCTAAAAAATTTAAGAGCGAAAAAAATACCTGATGAATGTTTAGGATGCGAACATGAACAAACCTGTCATGGAGGATTAAAGTGCTTAACTTATGCAATTTATAAAGATTTAAATCATAAAGATGTTGGGTGTAATATTAATTAGAAAATTTTAACTAGTCAATCTTGTAAAGAGACTAGTTTTTTGATACAATTGTTATGGTTATGATTGAGGTGGAATATGGAAAATACAACTCTATTTGATGTTGAAATGCTTCAAAGAGCTAACATTAAACTTACTTTAAAAGAAGTATGTGAAAGTTTGTCTTTAAAAGGATATGATCCAATTAAACAATTAGCTGGTTATTTAATTAGTGGTGATCCAGGATATATATCAACTTTTCAAGATGCTAGAGGTAAGATTCTAAGTTTAGAGAGAGCTGATATCTTAGCATATTTACTAAGAGAAGTTTTAAAATGAGATTTTTAGGTTTAGATGTTGGGACTAAAACAATTGGAATTTCCATAAGTGATAAAACCAATCAAATTGCTAGTCCATATACAACTTTTTTTATTAAAGAAAATGAATATGAAGAATGTATTCCTAAATTAAAAGAGATTGTTAATGAAAAAGAAATAACTGATTTTGTTTTAGGATTACCTAAAAATATGGATAATTCTTTAGGATTTGCAGCTAAAAGAAGCCTAGATTTTAAAGAAGTACTTAGTAAACATTTTGATATGCCAATTCATTTAATTGATGAACGCTTATCAACAGTTGAAGCTGAAAAGATATTAATTCTATCAAACCATAGTCGTAAAAAAAGGAAAAAAAATATTGATAATGTAGCATCTGCTATTATTTTAGATACCTATTTAAAAGAAAGGAAGTCTTTGGATGAGCAAAACTTGTAGTGTTTTTAAAATTAAAGATGATAAAGGACATATTAAAGAATGTGAAGTATTATATTTATTCACCCCAAAGAATAGTGATAAAAATTATATAGTGTATACTGATAATAGTGTAGATGAAGCAGGTTCAAAAAGAGTATATGCTAATATTTACCGAGAAAATGGTGAAAAAAAAGAATTATTACCATTAGAAAGTGAAGAAGAATGGTTTACAGTTGAACAAATATTAGCTAAATTAGATGAAAAGAGTAAAGAGGGATAAGATGAAGAAAGTATTATTAATTATAGGAATTCTTTTAGTGTTGTTAATTATGGGGGGAGTTGGTTTTTATTTTTGGGGAATTGAGCCTAAAGATAATAATGATAATGTTGTTGTATTTACAATTGAACCAGGAACAAGTAAAACAATTATTGCTAAAAATCTTGCTAAAGCTGGATTAATTAAAAGTGATATAGCTTTAGATGTTTATTTGTTTTTTAATAAAATAAATATTCAAGCTGGTGATTATGAATTAAGTTCAAATATGAAACCTGAGGATATGTTAAAAAAATTTAGTGCGGGAGATGTTAAAATAGATTCTTCTACTATTACTTTAATTGAAGGTAAAAGATTAGTTGATTATGCTGAAGCTCTTGCCGAAAAATTAGATTTTAGTAAAAATGATTTTTTAAGTGTAGCAAGTGACCAAGAATTTTTATCTAGTTTAATACCAGATTATTGGTTTTTATCATCTGATATTTTAAATGAAAGTTTATATTATCCATTAGAAGGTTATTTATATCCTGATACATATGAATTTTTAAATAATGTTACTCCAGAAGAAGTAATTAAAACTATTTTAAATCATACTTCTAAAAAATTAGAAGATTTAAAAGATGTAATGTTAGCTAATAGTTATTCAGTTCATGAATTATTTACGATGGCATCAATTGTTGAAAAAGAAGCAAATACTGATGCTGAACGACAAACTGTTGCTCAAGTATTTTATAAAAGACTAGCCGAAAACTGGAGTTTAGGTAGTGATGTTACAGCCTTTTATGGTGCTAAAAAAGAAATGGGTAAAGATTCCGAAACTTGGGAAGTCTTAAATGGCGATAATCCATATAATACGAGATTGACGAATGGCACGATGAATGGTAAACTACCTATTGGACCGATTTGTAGTCCATCATTATCAAGTATAACGGCTGCTTTAAATCCTAGTGCAACTAATTATTATTATTTTGTAGCTAATACTTGTACAGGAGAGATAACTTTTTTAACAACTGCTGATGAATTTTATGCTAAAACAACTGAGTTATCTACTAATGGCTGTATTTAGAAAGTAGTGAATAAATATGAAAAATTTAATTTTAGAAATGGAAACTTATGCTAAAGAACATAATGTACCAATTATTAGAAATGATGCAATAGCATTTATAATGAAATTTATTAAAACTAATAATTATAAAAATGTTTTAGAAATTGGAGGAGCTATAGGATACTCAGCTATTTTAATGGCTTCAAGTCATCCTGAAGTTAAAGTAACAACTATTGAAAAAGATGAAACTAATTATATGGAATGTTTAAAAAATGTTAAAAAGTGTGGTTTTGATCAAAAAGTTAATGTTGTCTTTCAAGATGCTTTAGATTTAAATTTATCAGAAGAAAATAAATATGATTTAATCTTTATTGATGCAGCTAAAGGACAAAATATGAAATTTTTTGAAAAATATAAATACTTTTTAGCGCCTGGAGGGGCTATTATAACTGATAATTTAAAATTCCATGGTTATGTTGGACATTCTGATGAGATAGAAAGTAAAAATCTTCGCCAATTAGTTAAGAAAATCGAAAATTATATTGAATTTTTAAATACTAATGAAGAATATGTAACTAAATTTTATGATGTTGGCGATGGTTTAAGTATAAGTGTAAGAAAAGATGAAATCGCTTAAGTATTTAGTTATTGTTAGTGAAAGTATTAGTTTAAAAGAATATGATAATGTTAATTATGTATTTCCATTATCTTCTTTTTGTGTTGGTTTTAATAAAACATATGATTTAAATGAAATTAAAATAAATAATGCTTATCTTTATCTTAATCGTTTGTTAGATACAAGTGATATTAAAAGATTACAAGAAGTTTTAAAAAAAATGCCTAATAATATTAAAGGAATTATTTTTGAAGATATGGGAGTATATGAATTAACTAAGGATTTAAAATTAGAAAAAATATTATATGCTATTCATGCTAATTGTAATTATCAAACCATTAATGCTTATTTAAAAAAAGTTGATTCAGTAGTAATCTCACCAGATATAACCTTAGAAGAAACTAAAGAAATTCTTAAAAAGGCCAATAAAGAAGTTATCTTATATGGTTTAGGGCATTTAAATTATATGTATACAAGAAGAACTTTAAATTCTAATTATGCTAAACATTTTAACTATGAAATAAATAAAGAATTAAATTTAGAAGAAACAGTTACTAAAATGCCTTTTATAAGTATTGAAAATGAGTATGGAACGGTTTTATATGACGATAAAATCTATAATGCTAGTATTTTACAAAATGAAGAAAATGTTTTTGCTTTTCTAATTAATTCTTTTCATACTAATTTAGATACATTAGAATTAATTAAGGCTTTTGAAGAAAATAAAATAAATAATAGCACAACTAGATTTTTAGAACAAAAAACAATGTTTAAATTAAAGTAGGGGGTTTTTATGATTGAATTACTTGCTCCAGCAGGAGATTTAGAAAAATTAAAAATAGCTTTTTTATATGGGGCTGATGCCGTATATATTGGGGGCGAAAAATATAGTTTAAGAGCTAATGCTAAAAATTTTACTTTAGAAGAAATGAAAGAAGCTGTAAATTATGCTCATAGCCTTAATAAAAAAGTTTATGTAACAGTTAATATTATTTTACATAATGAAGATTTAGATGATTTAAAAGAATATTTAATTAATTTAAGTAAAATAGGTATAGATGCCATTATTGCTAGTGATTTATATGTTCTTGATTTAATTAAAAGTGAAAATATTTCTTTAGAAGTACATTTGTCAACTCAAGCTAGTGTTTTAAATCAATATGCGGCTAAGTTTTATCAAAACTATAATGTTAAAAGAATTGTTTTAGCAAGAGAAGCCAATGAAGAAGATATTAAAAAAATTAAAGAAGAAACTGACTTAGATTTAGAATGTTTTATTCATGGGGCTATGTGTACTAGTATGTCTGGTCGTTGTATTATGTCTAATGTTTTAACTAATCGAGATGCTAATCGGGGAGGTTGTGCTCAAGTATGTCGTTGGACTTTTAATACTTCAAATGATCAAGTATTTAGTATGTCTAGTAAAGATTTGAATTTAATACCTTTTATGCAAAAAATGATTGATTTAGGGGTTAATTCTTTTAAGATTGAAGGTAGAATGCGTGGTATCTATTATTTAGCAACCATTATTTTATGTTACCGAAGAATGATTGATAAATTACTTAATAATGAATTAACAATTGAAGATAGTAAATATTATTTAAAAGTTTTAAATAGATGTGCTAATAGAGAATCGGCTCCGCAATTTTTAAATAAATTACCTGATGAAAATGATCAATATTTTTTAGGAAGAGTAGAGGAGTCTAATCAAGATTTCTTAGGTTTAGTTTTAGATTTTGATGAAAAAACTAAAATGGCTACGATTGAGGAACGTAATTTATTTAAAAAAGGGGATATAGTTGAATTTTTTGGCCCTCAAATGGAAACTATTTCTTATAAAATTAATAAAATATATGATGCAGATAATAATATTATTTTATGTGCTAATCATCCTAAGATGATTGTTAAGTTAAAAGTTGAGTTTTTGCTAAAAAAATACGATATGATGCGGATAAAGATTGACAAACAAGCATAAATATTGTAATATTAGCAAGTATTGAATTTATAGAAAGAGATGAATTAAATGCAAAATGAAGAAACAATTATTTTAACACCAAATGGGTACTTAGAACTTGAACAAGAATTAAATGAATTAAAAACAGTTGTAAGACCTAGAGTTATTAAAGATTTAAAAGATGCTAGAGCTCAAGGAGATTTATCTGAAAACTCTGATTATGATGCTGCTAGAAATGAACAAGCTCAAGTAGAAGCTCGTATTAAGGAACTAGAATTCAAATTAGAACATAGTACTATTGCTGAGGGAAGTAGTAAAGGCGCTGCTAATGTTGGCTCTAAAATAGTTATCTTATATGATGATGGTGAAACTGAAGAATATGAATTAGTAGGTTCTATGGAAGCAGATCCTTTAGAAAATAAAATATCAAATGAAAGTCCAATTGGTAAAGCTGTAATTGGTCATAAAAAAGGTGATACTATTACTGTAGAAAGTCCAAATGGTTCATATGAAGCCGTTTTACAAGAAGTAAAATAACAAGTTTTGAAACTTGTTATTTTTTTTAGCATGATTAATAATAGATAGTAATAATTATTAAGTAATATAAGTATTGACCATCTAATTTATTTTTTTAAGAAAAAAGTGTGTCTATATCTTTATTATCTTTATAGTCATGATTGTTAAAACAAAGTCGCCATTATTTCATTTTTTTTGGAAATATTTTTGGCAATATCGTGTATTTTATTATCAAATCATAAATAATAAAAAACTAATATTTCTGTTAGCATTTATTACTTTCAAAATAAATTCGTATGAGTTTCCTATCATAATCGTGGCTCCAACTAATAATAACAAGTAGTATATATTTTTTTTATTTATTGTGTTAAGATAATTAAAGACTCAAAATTTTATAGAAAGGAGTAAGTATGAATTGGTATCAATTTCCTCAAAAAATTAAAAATTGGAATGCTAATATTGATTATGTTATGTTTGTTGATGAAAATGGTAATGGAGGCAGAATTAATAATATATTTAAAAAAATAAATAATAACATATCAATAAGTGATGATGAAAAATATTTTACAGTTACTGGTTGTATTTTTGAAAAAAATAATTATTCAGTTATTAGAAATAATATTAGAAAATTAAAAGAAAAATATTGGAATAATGGCTTTTATTATGACACAAAACATAATGATTCTAGATATGTTTGCCTACATTCTAGAGAAATAAGACGTCATGATGGTCCTTTTAATGATAATCTTATAAATTATGATGATTTTATAAATGAATTAAGTGAAATATTAGCTAAGGTTAATTGTAAGGTTATTTCAATTTCGATTAATCTTGAAAAATATATAATGTTAGGTAATTTAGAGAACGTTTATGAAAAAGCATTTGATTTATTATTGGGTCAATATATGCATGCTACAAATAATGAAAAAAAAGGAATTATAATGTTAGAATCTCGTGGTAAAATTGAAGATAAAATTTTACTTAAACACATTTATGATATAATACATAATAAAGGTATAGCCAAAATATCTACTAAATTATTAGAACAAAAAATTATGGGTGTTTATTTTAATCCAAAGTGGTATGGAGGACATTCTTCAACGTTTGTTGGACTTGAAATTGCTGATTTGTTTTCATATCCAATTCATCAGTATATAAAATATAAAAAAGAGAATTTATCATTTAAAGTAATTAAAGAAAAAATTGTTGGATATCCAAATTTTAACAATAAAGGTGTAAAAGTATTTCCAAAAGAAAAAGATGGATAAAACCATCTTTTTCCGTACGCTATACAACGTACCCCGAAGCATTCGCTTCCATGACTAAATACTACCATAGTTAGTAGTATTTGTCAATAATATTGTATGCAATAACAATTTTTTAATACATTAATTAAAGTTTAAATTTTTTCGTTTAAACAAGAAAAAAACCCAAAAACTGGGATTTTTAATATTCTAACTGGTGGCTCCAACGGGAATTGAACCAGTGACACAAGGATTTTCAGTCCTCTGCTCTACCGACTGAGCTATGGAG
>CANRMU010000043.1 GCA_947631895.1 uncultured Bacilli bacterium
TGCTATAATGTATACAGATGAAGGAAACTTCATATAATAAAAAAGGATATACTTAACTTTTGCGTTAGTTAAGTACACTCCCAAAAATATTTTGGTTTATGTACCTTTAACACAGATAGTGTTTCTGGTACATTTTTTTATTAGTTATATAACATTTTTAAAATAATCACTAATAAAGTAATTATTATGATATATAAGATTTTTTCTCTTTTTCCCACAATAATCACCTCCTTTTACAAGATGTAATGTAAAGGGAGCGTACCAACACTAGATAAGTATATCCAACATCATTATACCAAACCGTATATTGTTTGTCAAAATTATAATTTTTTATTCATTTTTTAATACAAAATGTTGCATAAATAGGCACTGATTTAATTTTCTTATTTTCATCAAAGCCAAAATTTTTAGTACTAATTCTTATAGCATATTTTGGTTTAAATTTATCTATATAAACATTTAAACTTTTTGATTGGGTGTTATTACTTGATTTTACTTCAATAGGTATTATTCCATCATTATTATTTATAACAAAATCTATTTCAGCCTTGCCATTACTTTGCCAATAATAAAGTGAAAAACCATTATTTACTAATTCAGTTGCCACATAATTTTCAGTTATTATTCCTTTATATAAAGATATATTATCTAAATAAATATCTTTCGTATTAAGTTCTAATAAATTATTTAAAATTCCTATATCATTTAAAAACAATTTAAAGTTTTCTTGTTTTTCATATCCTTTTAATGGAATTAAAGGTGTCGAAACTAAATGAGAGATTAAAATCATATTACTTGCTATTAACCAATCTATAGCAGTTTCATAATCCCTGCTTTTGGCATTACTACTTATTTTAGAATATTGAAATTTATTAGATTCATTACCTAACTCTTTAGGTATTGATTTATATGTTTTTTCTATCTTTACTTTTTCACTATTATTTGTAACATATTTATTCATATCATTAAGATAAGCTCTAATAATATTCTTTAAAATATCTTGATCATAATTAATAACATCTTTATTAATTTTTAACAGATTATTAATAGACTCTGGCATTCCTCCACTAACTAAATATAATCTAAATAAATTTAAGGCTTTTTCATGTATAGGATTAGCAATAGCTTGATTTTTTTCATAACAATTTTTAATCTCATCTATTAACATATTCTCATTTAAAGCCATTAAAAATTCTTCAAAATTTAAAGGATACATATTAATCATGGTTACTTTACCTACGGGAAAAGATTTATTAAATCTTTTTAATTTTACTCCCAACAAAGAACCTGCACATATAATTTTAACATGATTAAAATTTTCACATAAAAATTTTAGCTCAGCGATTAAACTTTCACATTCTTGTATTTCATCAATAAACAAAACAGTATTTTCTTGTTCAATATCAAAATTAATTAATATTTTAAATTTTCTAAATTTTTCTTCAGAATTTTGATTAGAATTATATAATTCTATAACCCCCGTATTTTCTAATAAATTTAAATGAACATAATTTTTAAATTCATTTTGGCAAAATTTATCAATAACATAAGTTTTTCCTACTTGTCTTGCTCCTAAAACTATTAAAGGTTTTGTTCCATCTGTTTTCCATTTTAACAATTCATTATAAATTTTACGTTTCATTTTATAATCACCATTATAAGAATATCATATTTTTGCCTTAAAATCAAGAATTTGCACTTTTTTAGAACCACTTTTAATATATTTTTACACTTTTTTGTAACGATTTTTGCTATAAATTTACACTTTTTTGCAACCACTTTTAGCATAAACTTACACCTTTTTAGAACGACTTTTATAAAATCACTTTAAAATTTCGTATGTTGTTCCTTCTCTAGTATCTTTTAAAACGATTCCTTTTTCTAGTAATTCATCTCTTATTTTATCAGCTAAATTATAATCTTTATTTTTCTTAGCTTCATTTCTTTCTAAAATTTTTTCTTCTATTTCTTTTTCTAAATCTTCATCTATTTTTTCTTTTTTAAATAAATCTAATGATAAAACTTGATCCCAACTTTTAATTAATTTAATTTTAGTACTATCATTAACATCACTTTTTAATAAGTCATAGATTAATGTTATAGTATTTGGAATATTTAAATCATCTTCTAAATAATTTTTAAATTCTTTATCCCATTTATTAAATTCTTCATTATTTATTTCACTATCATCTTTTAAATTTTGAACTTTATTTTTTAATTTATTATAAGCAATAGTGGCATTTTCTAAATTATCATAACTAAAAACAATTTGTTTACGATAATGACTATTTAAACACATAAAACGATAAGCTAATGGTGAATAACCTTTTTGTTTTAATAAAGAAACTGTTAAAGTAGCACCTTTACTTTTACTCATTTTACCTGTTTCATCCATTAAGTGTTCATTATGAAACCAATATTTACACCACTCATGTCCTAAATAAGCTTCACTTTGAGCAATTTCATTAGTGTGATGTGGAAAGATATTATCTACTCCTCCGCCATGAATATCTAAATGTTCGCCACAATAATGCATACTTATTCCAGAACACTCGATATGCCAACCAGGATAACCTACCCCAAAAGGTGAATCCCATTTTAAATCTTGATCATCAAATTTAGACTTAGTAAACCATAAAGCAAAATCGCCTTGATTTTTCTTAAAATCATCAAAAGAAACCCCTTCTCTTACGCCCACAACCATATCATCTATTTTATGATTAGTTAATTTATAATAATCATCTAACTTAGATATATCAAAATAAACATTACCACCACTTTGATAAGCATAACCTTTTTCTAATAACCTTTCGATAATTTTAATATAATCATCAATATGCTCTGTTGCAGGAGCAACTACATCAGGAACCCGATTATTTAAAAGTTTAAAATCATTAAAAAATTGTTCCGTATAATATTTAGCAATTTCCATAACAGTTTGATGATTTTCTTTGGCACTTTTAACCATCTTATCTTCACCTGAATCAGAATCACTAGTTAAATGTCCTACATCAGTGATGTTCATAACTCTTAAAACATCATATCCTAAATATCTTAAAGTTTTATCTAATATATCATGTCCTATATAATTACGCATGTTGCCTATATGTTGGTCATGATAAACAGTTGGTCCACAAGTATAAAACTTAACTTTTCCTTCTTCATAAGGAATAAACTCTTCTACTTTTCTACTTAAAGTATTATATAATTTCATTATAATCACTCTTTTCTAATATTATTTTAGCAAAACAAATATTTAATGTCCATTAATCATTAAAAAATTTAGACTTTTAATTTATTATATGCTATAATACACAATGTTTTTTGGGGGTTTTAATCATGATAAATTTTCAAAATTTAGAAGTTAATAATAAATATTTATTAACAAATTCTTTCTTTTGTGGAGATTTTAATCAAGAATTATATTTAAAAAAATCAATTGATGATGGTTCTCATAAACCAAAATTTTATTTAACTATCTATGCTAATATTAATAATCAGTCTATAATGCAAGGTTATCTCTATTTTTATTTAGATTATCAAAGTAAAACTAGTAGTTTTATTGGAATAAAAGTATTAAACGAATATCGTAATAATAATATGGCTTCTTTTTTAATTGCCAGCTATATTAGTTTATGTATGAATAATGGTTATGAAATATTAAATATAAATCCTAAACAACGTAAACCATTTATTTTATATCTGTTAAAAACTTATGGTTACGAAGTTAATGATTTAAATTTATATGAAATAAGAAAAGATGTTATATCCATATGCCGTAAAAAAGAAAGTGATGACTTAACTAAATTATTACTATTTAAAGATATTAAACATGAACTAAGTTTTATGAGTACAAATTCATATAAATTTGATAACTATCAAATAGTTCATAGTAAAGATGATTTAATTATTTTAGACCAAGTTATAATGCCTTTACAAAATGCTAGTTTAATTCCTATTAATTATGAATTAATTGATAAAGATAAAGCTTTTAATAAAACTAATTTAGTATTATCTCGTCATAAAAAGTAAAAAGACTATTCAATAATTAATTGCTTAATTATTAAACAGTCTTATTTTTGTTTTTTATAGCTTTGACCAATAAAAAACATTAAAGTAATATTAATTGACGTCTTTTAAAATATTACTGTTAATATCTTACTAAAAATAATTTAAAAAGTCTATAAAATAAAAACAACCATTTTAGGCTGTATTTATAAGTATTCTAATATTCCGACATTTTTTTCTAACTTACTTACTAAATCTTCTTGATCATATTTATTAAAAATATTTTCAAAACTACTAGGATCCATTAAAAATAATTCATAATAAGTATTAAATATTTCATTATAATTTTTAACACCTATTTTAATTAGATATTCTAAATTAGTACAAACTTCTTTTTTGTTTTCTTTTATAGCTTTTAGCATTGCATATGGAATACTTTCAAATAAATCATTTTGATTAAAACCATATTTAGTTAAAAAATCAACATTAATAGAATCAGTATAATTAATTTCAAATTTTCTTAAAGCTTTAACTAATGCTTCAGGATTATTTTGAAATTCATTTATATCTTCAGGACTTAATTTTTCCCAAAACTCTTCAATTAATTTACCAAAAGTCCCTAATTTAGGAACAGCCATATTAGGACTAATACGGTTTATAACTACAAAATTAGCAATATCAAATTCTTCATTTAAAACTTTACTATTTAAATAAACAATTAATTTTTGAGAATCTGTTAAAGATGAACCTAATGCTTCTTCTAATAGTGAAATAGTCTTATTATAATAATTCATCATAATTACCTCCTAATATGCCATTAGTGGAATGTTTTTTGGATCCATACCACTAGCTCCAATTTGATTTATAGTTCTACTTAGTTCTTCTTTATTATATTTAACTAAAACACTAGGATTTAAATAAATATCGATAGTTTCTTTACCAACATTCATTAATAAATCAATTTTTTCTTTTAATTCTTTATCATATAACATAGAAACATGATTCATAAAAATATCTTTCTCAATATTTTTATCAACAATATAATTTACATTACTTATAATTGTTTCTTTATCGAAATTATCTATTATTTTATTAATTTCATCACTAGTAAAATCTAAATAATCAATTCCGACACTTTTTAAAGTATCAATAACTGTAGAGGTTTTATCTTCTTCTTTTGTTACCGGTTCTTCTTCTATAACTTTTTCATAAATTGGTGTTTTTTCGATTTCTTTTTCAAAAACTGGCGTTTCTTCTTCACTTATATTTTTTGCTTCTTGAATTACTTGGGAAATACTTTTTCCAGATTTATCTTTCATTTTTATTTTATCATTATATGCAAATAAAGCATCTTCAGGGAACATTAAGATTTTAGCTGCTTCTCTTTGTTCTTCTTCTGTAAAATGAAATTCGGCTAATAAACTAGTTATTGAATCTCTGGTAATATTAATTGTTCCAGACAAAGCTAAATCAATATATTCATTTAATTTTTCTTGATTTGCTAAAGCGGTATCTTTTCTAATACCTAACTCTTCAATAGTAGTAATAGCTCTATTCATTTCATCTTCAACTTTAACTAATTCTTCTTCACTTTCTTTAGTGTTTTTTTCTACCATATCAATTGTTTTTGGAAGATTTTCATTCAATTTTTTCAATAAGCCTTCTGGATCAAAATCTAAATTTAAGCGAGTTAAAACTGTATCATAATCATCACGATTGATACCTTTTAACATATTTTTAAATTTTTCACCTTGATCTTCTAATTCTTCTCTTTGTAATTTTAAATCTTCAATTTCTTTTTGTAAGATAGCTTTTTGTTCGGTAGTTTTTTCTTTTGTTTCTTCAGCAGCATTTTTTTGTTCATCCATTTCTCTTAAAATACTACTATCTTTACCACGCAAATTATAAAGCTTATCTAATAAACTTTCTGTTCTGACAGCCATTTCTAGTCACTCCCTTTTATTATGTCTAAATTATAGCAAAGGTTTTTGGTTTTGTAAACTAAAATCACTTAAATTACTTTTTAGAATATAATAACATGAAACAAAAAAGGAGGAATTTGTTTGAAAAAAATTATTATTGGTATTATAGCAATTGTAATTATTGGAATTGCAATTACTATTGGATGCCTAGTAGGAAAAAAAGATGAAAAAGAAACTGTTAAGTTAGAAAAAATTAAACTTGCGGAAGTAACTCATAGTCCTTTTTATGCTCCACTTTATGTAGCTATTGAAAACGGATACTTTAAAGAACAAGGATTAGATGTGGAATTAATTCTTACTCCAGGTGCTGATAAAGTCGCAACAAGTGTTATATCAGGAGATACCCAAATCGGTTTTGCAGGACCAGAAAGTGCGATTTATGTCTATGAGGGAAAAGAAGAAGACTATCTAGTAACTTTTGCAGGGCTTACTAAAAGAGATGGTCAATTTATTGTATCAAGAAATAAAGACTTTAAATTAGAAGATTTGTATGGTAAAGAAGTTTTAGTGGGACGTCTTGGAGGAATGCCGGCCTTAAATTTCTTAAATGCTTTAAAAAATGCCGGAATTGATCAAAATAAAATCAAATTAAATTATTCAGTGGAATTTGCTGCCTTAAGTGGTTCATTTATTGGTAATACAGGTGACTTTGTAAATCTATTTGAACCAAACGCAATGATAATCACTCACCAACCCTAATTATAAATTTGCATTAAATTTTTAAAGCATACACAAATTACGTATTTACTTGATATTTCACTATAACGACATCGTACCCTTAGTGCTACACCCCTTTTTTGTACATTCTTATAGTATCATTTGCAGGGATTTTTCATGTTCAAAATGAATGACTGTTGCACTCCTTTTTTAATAAAATTTTCTCTAAAATTCTAAATTCAGTTACTTTTTTAGAGTTTATTCCATATCCAACAACATAATGGAATTTAAATTGTAATTTTTACCATAACTGGCAGTTGTTAAGAATTTCTTAACAACTGAATCTTTTTCTTTTTTAGGTACATTGAAATATTATTTTTAGTTGTATCTGTTAATTTTTAATTTATTTTCATCAATTTTTGCGATTTTGAAAAAATTAAATTAGTTAAGATAATAAAATAATTTTGAAAATTGTTTAATATTTATTTTCATCTAAATTTTGAGCAAACTTTTGGAAATAGGCAATGGTATGATAGGCTTAGATTTGCCAGTTGGCTTAAATGCTAACTGGCTCAAGCCATTAAAATCATACTATTGGGTTCCTGTTTCCAAAAGGAAATTAAAATTTAGTGAAAATAATCTTAAAATATTAGTTATTATAATTTTTAAATATTTTATTTTTAAGTTTTTTTTAGATTAATTTAATTTTTAAATTGTTGGTTATAATATCATTAAAATTAACATGTATCATAAAGTCTATTAGCTTCATTTTTAAGGGGCTGTTGAATAAATAAATATTTTTACTCAACAGCCCTTTTATATATTTTTTATTTCCTTTATTTAAAGTAAAAAATAAAAAAGGACTTATTGTTAATTAGTTATTTTACTAATTATTCAACAGCCCCTTTTTTTATAAACAAATAATAATTATTATAATTAATCTA
>CANRMU010000044.1 GCA_947631895.1 uncultured Bacilli bacterium
TAGTATCCAACATTTTTTTGTTCTCCTACTCCATCTATTCTTATTATTTTTAATCTTTGCTCTACTCCACTATCTGTTTTAACATTTACTAAGCCTATTATTCTCCAAATTTCATTATTAAATGATACATAATTATTCGGATTTACTCCGGCATATCGATATTCAGTTTTGTTCCAATCAGTACTTATTTCACTTACATCATGACTCACAGCATAAAGTCCATCGCCGCTTTCAACAACTAGTACATTCTCGCCTCCTAAATTTGCTAATTTTTCTTCTTTATATCCGGCACTTAAAGTTACTTTTCCTTTCCATGTTGCATTCATATTTGCAGTTACCATTGGTGTATTTGAATTCATATATAGTAATAAATTAAAACTTTTTGTTTCTCCTTTTTGTAAAACAAAATTGTATAACTGATATGCATGCAAAGAACTACTTATTACTTTATTTTCATCATTATACATGCTTTCATTTAAATTCTTTTCACTATTTAAATTATTATGATAATCACTTTCATAAAGTATTGCATCTATATATTCATCATTTAATTGTTTTTCTACTCCAGCATTTAAACTTTCTAAATTAATTGTTGCTGACGCTAAATCATTACAAGTATTTTCTATTGTAAAATGATATGGTGTTGCTGTGCTTAAAAAACTTTCTAGTTGGTCTGGTTTCATTGGATATGCTTTATCAAGTGTTATATCATTTTCTCCTGTAAAATTAACTTTAAAACAAGCTGTATTAACCACGTTTTCTCCTGTTTGCTGTTTAGTCAATATCCAATAGGCATAAGTAAGTCCAATTGTTATTAAACATAAACCAATTATTCCTATTAAAACCATTATAAAAGTTTTATTTTCTTTTTTATCTTCCATAAAATACCTACTTTCTTATAATTTAAGTTTAACAATTGCTTAAGTATATGTCAAACTAAAAAATCTTTATTTGACAGTTAATATTTTATAACCATTCTTATTAAATTTAATAATAATACTTCCATCTATATCAGTTCGATATATTTTAGAATCTTCTAAATTTTTTAATACACTATCTTTTGGATGACCATAACGATTATTTTTTCCAACACTTATAATACTATATTTAAGTTTTATTTTATCGATAAAATACTTGCTACTACTAGTATCAGAACCATGATGGCCAACTTTTAAGAAAGTAATATTTTTTAAATTATATTTCTTTAATAAATCATTTTCTTTTTCAATTCCAGCATCACCCATAAAAAGAAATTGATAATTTAAATAATTAAAATAAATAACATTAGAATTATCATTTTCATTATTATAAATTTTAGTATTTAAAAATTGTAATTTTCCTTTATCAAATTTTAATGTTTTTATTCCTTTTTCATATTTAATTTTTCTTTTATTTAGTTCATTAATAATGTTATTTTCTAAATCATTATAATCATCGTTATTAAAAATAACTTTTTTAATTTTAATTTTATTTAATAAATCAATGGTATTACCTGCATGATCATAATCTCCATGTGTGAGTATTAAATTATCTATTTTATTTATTCCTAGACTATTTAAATAAGTAACAATATTATTAACGGTATAATTAATATTTTTTTTCTTAGCCCAATTTTGATTTTCATAATTATATGTTCCACCTGTATCAATTAAAGTAACATTATTTAAATTATTGCTAACTAAAAGACTACTATCTCCTTGTCCTACACTTAAATAAGTTATATTTAATTTTGTAGTTATAAATGGTAGAAAATGAATTATTAAAATAAAACATATTAAAATTTTAAAATAGTTTTTATTATGATAATAAAAAGCTTTATAAAATAGATAAAAATAAATAAGCCAAAAAAATATATTTACTTTAGGTAATATTAAAATTCCTAATTTAATATTTTCGCCCAATTTATTTAAGAAAATAAATAAGGTTGTAAAACCATCAAATATAATGTTGAAGATTGGTAAGATAAAAGTTAATAAAGCTAGAGGATATAATATTGTAGATACTAAAGGTATTGCTATTAAGTTATATAATATTGTTAAAAAATTTACTTTATAAAAATTAATAGCCGTTATTGGTAAAGTAATAAAGAAAATAAACTTACTAGTTTTTAATAAATCTTTAATTTTACTTTCTTGATCAAAATGATAAGTTAAAAGTCCAAATGATATTAAAAAAGAATAAATAAAACCAATATCATATAAATAAAAAGGATTAATAAATAGCATTAAACATATAACTAATATTAAGATTTGTATATTAGTTACTTTTAATTTATTAAATGTTTTTAAAGTATAAAATAAAACACTTCTTAATATTGATGGTGTAAAACCTACTAAAAAAGTATAAAACCATAAAAAAATTAAAGTAATTTTAGGTTTTTTTAAATATTTACTTTTACTTAGAATTAAGATAAATAATGATATATGCATTCCTGATATAGCAAATAAATGACTAAGACCATTTTCCCTAAATAATTCATTATCTATATCATCTTTAACGCCTAATAATAAAGCTTTTAAGTATTCGTTATTATTAATATTGTCTAATCTTTTATAGCACCAATTTTTTAATTTAAAGAAGATATTTTGATTAGGATATCTTTTTAAATTATTTGCTTCAAATAAATAATAAATATGATGATGTTCTAAATATTTTTGATAGGAAAAAACATTAGGTATGTCATTTCCTAAAGGAGTTTCTAGTTTTCCTTTTAGAATAAGATAATCATTAAACCCTAATGTTTTTTCTAATTCTTTCTTTTCTTCTTCTGTTTTTAAATAATAATTTACAATAACCTTTTCTTTAGCTTTAATAGTTAATTTTAATAAATTACCATTAAATTTATAATCTAGTACATGACCTGTTAAAGACGTTTCACCTCCATTTAAAATACTTTCATGTTTAACAAAGAAAAGATTAAACAAACACCAAATTATAACTAGACTAATTAAAACTTTAAACAGTAATGTAGTCTTTAATTTTGGCATATAATGCATCGCCTATTCCAGAGATATTTTTAATATCTTCTATTGTTCTAAAGGCTCCGCAAGTGCTACGATACTGAATGATACTTTCAGCTTTAGATGAGCCAATTCCATTTAAAGTTTCAAGTTCTTCTTTACTAGCTGTATTTAAGTTTACTTTACCATTAGTTTTACTACTCGTAATTTTTTTACTTGTACTTGTTTCACTACTACCACCAATAATAGAAGAATTTTCATTTAATTCATCAGTAATATTGGCATCTCCTAAAGTATCATTCTGTTTCATTTCTTTTACTTCATCTTTGGTATAAACAATAATAACCATTTCATTAGCTAATTTTTTGCTTAAATTAAGATTAGAAGTATCAGCATTACTCATAAGTCCACCAGAAACTTTAATTAAGTCATTTACTACTGAACCAGTCTCTAATTCATAGACACCAGGATTTCTAACAGCACCCTTAATGTCTACTCTAATTTTATCAGAGTCTTCTTCTTCATCTTCGTATTCACTCATATCTAAAGTTTCAACAGGACATTGAAAGGCTTCTTCAGCACTAGCGTCTTTTAAATAAAGTATACCCATCAATATACAGGCAAGTGCTAGAAAGCCAGTAATGAAAAGAAATTTCTTTTCAACAATAAAGTCTTTAAAATTTTCCATAGGTCCTCCTTTCTAAGAAGATATTTACTACCTTCTACTAATATATTACCTAAAAAAGTTCAATTTCCTTTTTTTTGCAAAAAAAAATACGCTGGTCTGTCAACCAACATATTTCCCTGTGGTTCGAATAAAGCAATACATATATTGACAGATATAAATACTACTCTCTTACCGTATACCACATGCACGTACAACTTAATAGCCGATAAGACACCCTATTCAACAGTGAAATAGATGACTCAGAAAAATCATAACAGAAACATCCGATCGGACGAAAATTCATCAACAATCTTAAGAAATAAATATACTTCAAAGAAATATAAATATCTCATAGGTGTTTCCAAATCATTTCACCTACCATTAAGTGTCTTAAATATACCATACTCTTCTAGAGCTGTCAATCACTTTTCGAAAATTTTTTTAAAAAAATTTTGGTTTACATTTTTCTTGTCAAATTAATATAATATAAACTTTCAATAATTTTATCTTGTTCTTCTTCATTAATATTTTGTAAATTTTTAATTAGATCTTTTTTCGTTTTTAAAAGAGTCTTTTTATCATATGTTTTAGTAATTTCAGGATTTTCTTTTGCTAAATAAACTGGTAATTCTTCTAATTTTTTATTTTCATTGGCAACTATATTTTGCTGTCTTTGATATTCTTCCCATTTTATTTTAGCAAATAATTTAAAAGCATTTGATACATGAAAAAATTTTTCATAAGTCCATGATTCAGATAAAGCATTATTGTAAATTTCTATAATACTTTGATAATCTTTAATAGCATTGTACCAATCACTATTATAATAGCAATCATATTTATTATCTTCTAATTGATTAAATAATAAATTATATCTTAATTTATAAAGTAATCTATGTGTTTTACTTTTAAGATAATTTGATTCCATTATCATTTTTTCTTTAGACATGTTTGTTAAATAATTTTTAATAATAATGTAATATTCATATATATCATTATAATTTTCGATACTTAAATAATCATTATAAGAATCTTTTAAACATAAATTATTTATGTAATAAATATTTATATCATTAAGATTACTAGCAATTAGTTTAATATTATTATAATACGTATCTGTTTCAATATTCATTTTTTCTAATTTTTTAATTTTGCTTTTAATTTGCCAAAAACTTTTTTGAAAATATCTTAAATATTTATTATACTTAGAATTAATATTCTTTTTCTCTTCACTAATTTTTTTAAGATTTTCTTTTTTAAAACTATTTAATTGTTTTAATATAATTTCTAAATTTTCTAATTCTTCTTCATTTAACCATATATTCATAATTACCCTCCAAGCATTAATATTTTAAGATATTACTAATTTTGAGTCAAGAAGAACTTTTGTCGAATTAAATCATAATATTAAAAGCATAAAAAAAGATTTTAAAAATTGATTACATCAATTTTATAAAATCATTAGCCTCTTCGAGGCTTTTTTGTTATACTGTAATTATGAAAAATAGTAGTATTATTGATGTTTTCACTTCTGAAAAAGATTTATTTGAAAAATATCCTAAAGAATTTCACTGGGAATTAAAGGATATTTTTAATGATTATTGGGATTCTTTCGTTGATTATGCTAATTCTAATAATCTCACTATTCGCCCCGTTGTTTTTAAAGAAGTTAATAAAATGAGAATTTGTAAAACTAAAGCTCTTGGTTATTCTTATTTTGAATGCCCTAATTGTCATCGTTCTAAATTTGTCTACAACACTTGTAAGGGTAGATTTTGCAATTCTTGTGGTATTAAATATGCTAAACAAAGAACTACTCAAATTCTTTCTACTCTTGTTGATGTTAAACATCGTCATTTAGTTTTTACTATGCCTGATATTCTTTGGCCTTTCTTTCTTAAAGATCGTTCTTTACTTGATATTCCTTTTGATGCTGTTAGTCAAACTCTTCTTTCTTGGTTTTCTGATTCTTATAAATCTCAAAATTTTAAACCTGGTTTCATTTTGATTCTTCACACTTTTGGTAGAGACGATAAGTGAAATGTTCATATTCATTGTCTAATTGCTGAATGCGCTTTTGGTAATTCTTTAGAAAAGAAAATTGATTTTTTCCCTTACGATATGCTTCGTAAACGTTTTCAAACTATTCTTCTTAATCTTATGGAAAAAGCTTTATCTCCTAATATTTTTCGTTCCATTAAAAATAAATGTTACAAAGATTATTCTGATGGGTTTTATGTTCGTGCTAAAAAAAGTGAATTTCCTAATTCTAAAAAGAGTGTTGAATATGTTTTACGTTATTGTGGTAGACCTTGCTTTGCTCAATATCGTATAATAGATATTGTGGACGATTATATTTTATTTTGGTATCAAAGACATGAAGATGATTTCTTTGTTGTTGAAAAAATTCATATTTTTGAATTTATTGGTAGATTAATTAGACATATTCCTGAAGAAAACTTTAAAACTATTCGTTATTATGGTTTCTATTCTTCTAAAAAACATCCCTTATATTCTCTTGCTAGAAAAATTATTGAAAAAGCTAAAGTCCCTTTTTATAAATCTTTAAATAAGTGGAGATCTCTTATGATTACTTCTTTTAATAAAGATCCTCTTAAATGTTTTTGTGGTTCCTTAATGATTTATAAATATTCTGTCCCTAGATTGGAGTAAATAATTATGAAAAAAAATGGTAATGAAATTGAATACATTTGTCCTAAATGTAAAACTAAAGAATTCATTCCTACTAATATTGTAGAAATGTTAGATGCTGCTGATCAATTTGGTGTTGATACTTCTGTTCCACCTAGATTTGATTGTCAAAAATGTAATGGTAAAATGGTACCTATTTATTATATTGGAGTTAAGGGACACGTTTATGAATATAAAGAAAAATAATTATCAATTTATTTTTTAAATTATATTTTCATATAATTCTTTTTGTCGTGTTCCAAAAAAACTAGCATACATATGTATGCTAGTTTTTGCTAAGATGAACTTTCCTATAAGAGAAGAAAAGAATAGCTTTACACTATTCTTGACATTAATTATTCAATTGGTGAAGATACGCTATCTAGGCCATCACCTATTAAGTTTTCTTCTAACATTTCCGCAGCTTCATCATCCATAAATTGTTTTTGTAAAGTAAGTTCAATATCACTATATTGTCTTGCGCCAGTACCAGCTGGAATTAACTTACCAATAATAACATTTTCTTTTAAACCACGTAAGTAATCTACACTACCTTTAATAGCAGCATCGGTTAAGACTTTAGTAGTTTCTTGGAATGATGCAGCAGATAAGAATGAATCAGTTTGAAGACTACTCTTAGTTATACCAAGCATGATTGGACGTCCTTTAGCAGGAATGCCACCATTTAATAAGACTGGTTTATTAGCTTCCGTAAATTCATGTAAGGAAATACTTAAGCCTTCAACTAAGTTTGTATCTCCAGGATCAACAATTCTTATTTTATTAATCATTCTCTTAACAATGATTTCGATATGTTTATCGGAAATATCAACACCTTGTAATTTATATACCATTTGAATTTCTTTTAAGATATATTCTTGAGCGGTAAGTGGGTCAGTAACGGCAAGTAATTCTTTTGGAGAAATAACACCTTCAGTTAATTTATCACCTGCTTGAACAGTATCCCCAACACTTACTCTTACTTTCATGTTGTAATTTGTAACATGTTCTCTTGCTTCAACATCATTTTCCACAACAATACGGTGTTTACCATTATCTTCTTTGATACTTGCAACTTTACCTGCAATTTCAGAAATAGTTGCTTTACCTTTTGGATTACGAGCTTCAAATAATTCTTCAACTCTTGGTAAACCTTGTGTAATATCTTCGCCTGATGCTACACCACCTGAGTGGAAGGTACGCATGGTAAGTTGGGTACCAGGTTCACCAATTGATTGAGCAGCCATAATACCAAC
>CANRMU010000045.1 GCA_947631895.1 uncultured Bacilli bacterium
AATTATTTTTAACTCAAAAAAACTAGATTTTCCATTTTTTATCTAGTTTATTTTCATTTGGGGCTGTAAATAGTAACAATTCATAAGAATCTTTATCATCACTTGTTAATTTTATTTTATCATTTAATTTTAGACTATTATATTTAGCTAACTCTTCATTTATAAAGGCATAATTTCCATCAAACGCAACATCCCAAGCATTATCGTTAATTTCAGTCATTGTATAACTACCACTTATAAACTCGTTCATTGCATCAATACTATCATAGCCCATTAAAGTAAAATCACTACTACTAAACGCATTATCTTTAGGCTTACCAAAACCTTTTTGGTCATCATTTTCAATCTCAGCTTTTTTAATGTTACTACTATTTAAACCAAGACTAGCTGTATAATAATAACCTTCAACATATTTACTATCGGCAAATGATTTAATATCTTCAACAGTATAATTTGCAATATTATTAAAACTTTCTTTCATGTTTTCTCTTGAGTTTTCTTTAGATGGGTCAAAATTTTTCATCATGTTTTCTCGATTAAAACTAATCGTTACTTCTTTAGCATAAGCACTTTGATAAGAATTAATTAAATCATTAGCTGTATTTTTAATTGCTAAAGTAATTGTACTTGCACAAGCAATAAATAAAATAATAATTCCAATTAAAATATTCCTTCCTTTATTTCTTTTAATGGATATCCACGCATTTTTTAAGATATACATTTTCTTCACCTCGCTTAAAAAATTATCATAGGAATATGAAAAAAATGTGAAAAAGAAAAAAAGAATTTATGAAAAAAATTCTAATATAATATTTATTTTTTTAAGGTTTTAAGGCTGTAATAGGCACTACGTAAACACCGTCTTCTCTTTTTGAGGCATAATCTATTAATCCACTAATGACACACAAAAATTTAGGTGAAATCTCACATTGTTTTGCAAATTTAATTAGGTTATTAGCAGCTTCATCAATTTTTCCAACTCCTAATTTTATTTCTATTGCTCCATAAGTTCCATCACTTAGTTCAACAATAGCATCAACTTCTTCACCAGTATTATTATTATGAAAATGATAAATATGTCCTCCTAAATATTCAATATAAATTCTTAAATCTCTCACAACTAATGATTCAAACATAAAACCAAACATTTCTAAATCGTTTATTAATTGTTCTTGCCTTATACCTAAAGCAGCACATGCTAAAGATGGATCAATAAAGCGTCTTTTAGAAGTCTTACCAACTCTTAGGCGTGAACGAGTTTTTAATGAAAAAGGTAATTGATCATTTATTAAGTGAATATTTTTTAAAGTATTAAGATAATTAGCTACAGTATTTCTACTTATTTGATAATTTTCTTTAGTTGTATAATCTTCAATATCATTTATAAGTTTTTCATTAGTTACAAGTGTCGATTCATTTCTTGCTAAAGAACGTAATAACAGCAACATTTTATCTCTATTTCTTACAATTCCATCATAATTAATATCATGGTCTAACACGTCTTCTAAATAACTTTGTGGTAATCGATAATAGTTTTTACTTTCAAATTTTATACTAGCGGGCCAACCTCCTCTTATAATTAGGTCAGCTAGTTTTTGAATAGTTGGTTTATTTTTTAAATTAACGGCAATTCTCTTATTTGCAAATAAATCACTTAAAGAAACTGTACCTTCGGAATCTTTAGATTCAAATAATGACATTGTATACATATTTAATTTACATATTCTTCCAGCACCTGAATGAAATATTTTTTTAGAATCTACTGGAACGGATGAACCAGTTAAAATAAATTTTCCACATTGCCCATCTTCATCGCATTTTGTTCTTACGTCATCCCATATTTGTTCAATAGATTGCCATTCATCTAATAATAGAGGAAATTCATCAGTATATATTAAATCTCTATTTAATAAGGCTTTTTGATAATCAGAATTAGGATTATCTGATTTAGTTAATAAAACAGAAGAGTTAGCATGATTAAAAGCAGTCCATGTTTTACCACAATATTTAGGACCTTCTATACTAATTGCCCCAAAAATTTTTAATAATTCTTTTATTTCATTATCAACTAATCTTTCAGTATATTCTTTCTTAGTTAAAGGCATTTTACTCCCTCCTTATACTAAGAATAATAGCATATTTTTATTAATGTAGCAATATCTATTGTGCATTTAGCACGTTTTTCATTGTGCATTTAGCACGCTTTTTGTTGTGCATTTAGCAGATTTACAAAATAAAAAATCCCTAAGGATTTTTAAAAATTTAATTTCGATGTTTAGTAATTAATTTATCAAAGGTAGCAAGTAAACCTGGTAGCAAGACAAGAATTAAAATGGTTGAACAAATAGTCCCTTCCGATATTGTCTTACATATTTTAGCGGCAATAGCTGAAGCAAAAGAGGCAATAATTAAAGTAACTATAGTTAAGATTGAACTAGATGTTAAAATCGTATGAATAGATTTTTGATAAGAAGCTACTACAGAATCTAAAATATTTAAAGTCTTACGGTGTTCTAAATAATAGGATGTATATAATATAGCATAGTCAATAGTTGCTCCCATTAAAATACTTTGAACAATCAGTAAAGCAATAAAGTAAACATTTTCATGGGCAAGGGTTAAAATTCCCATTGTTAAGTAAACCGCACATTGAATAACTAAAACTAAAATAATTGGAATAATAACTGATTTAAATGTTAAAGCTACAACAATAAAGATTGCAACCATAGTAATAATGGTAATTAAATTTAATTCATCATCAAAAGTTTCACTCATTTCATGAGCCATCTTAGAATCTCCTACAACATAAAAATCATTTATATCTTTTTTTAAAAGGTTATCAACATTAGTTAAATAGTTAAAAGTTTCTTCATTTTCTAAATCAAAATTAGTATTTATTACAACTCTTGAATATTTATCACCTACTAATAATTCTTTAGCATCTTTAATTGTATCTTTAGCTTCAACAATATTATTTTTCATATCTTCATCAATAAAATCAACAAACTTTTCATCAACAATAATAGTATCATTTAAATAATTAACAAACTCTTCTACCGTCATTTGCCAATCATTTTGATATTCATTACTACTTCCATAATATAAATATAAAACTTCAATCATCTTTTTTTCAACATCATTAGATAATTTACTAATTATGGCAAACATTTCATCATTTGTGTATAAAACATTATTTAAACTGTTATCCATAATGGCTTTGACAGTTTTTAATTTAGTTATTTTATTTTCATCAAAATGATCTTGATATTCAGAATTATTAACCACATCATTTAAAAGAAAGTTAATAAATTTATTTAAAGATATTTGATAATCTTTATCAATATATTTAGAATCATATAAACCATATAATAATTTAGTATCTTCGCTATTTAAATTTAAGAATGAACTTAAGTTATTACTATCATATTTAGTATTTGCTAAACAATTATCCATAACTTTTTTAAGCAAAGTTAATTCAGTTATACTTTGACTAGATAAAGAATTTTTTAAAGTTTCATCATTTTGATTTTTTAAAATAAAGTTAGTAAATTCTAAAGGACTTAAAGTTAAAGTATTTTTACTACTAGTATATAAAACATAAATTTGTTTAGTTACTACTTCATCCATATTAATAATTTTAGCTATTTCTTGATAAGTGAATTCTTTATTTTGTAAACTATAATCCATAACAACTTTAATTAATTGAAGCTTTTTAGTTGTTTCTTCATCTAATTGATTAAGTAGTAATAAATTTACAAAATCTTTAGGAGTACTTGTAAAACTTTGAGGTTTAGTAACATAACTAATTAAATTATATATTTGATTAATCTTTTTTTCATCTTGTTTTAAAAGACTAGCTAATTCTTTTACCCCATATAGAGTTGAATCAGCAATTAAAGGTGAATTACTAAGCGCTTCAATATTTAAATCTAAATCATCTAAATAATGAGTTTTTTCTTTAACAAACATGACATTTTTAATAAAATCACTAACTTGATATTTATCTTGATTTTCTGTTTCTAAAAATTGTTTTAATAAGATATCATTTACTAATTCTTCTTTTAGACTAAATAAATTAGCTAATTCCTTAGTATTCATTTTTTTATTTATCGTTTCATTATTACTAAAGATAGATAACAATTTAAGATTTTCAAGAGTTTTATTATCAAAATTACTAGCATATTTTGAATCACTCGTAACACTTTCTAAAACATAATTAGCAAAAGTATTAATAGTCATTTTGGTATCAAGCGGATTTTTTAAAAGATAATATTTAAATAATTCATTAATCTTTTTTTCATCGATATTAAATAATTTAGCAAGAGAAGAAGAATTCATTTTTTGATTTATTGTATTAACATTAACAAATTTAGTTAAAGTTTGTAATTTACTTTTATTTTCAATATTTATTTTTGAAGAGTATTTATCATTTGGTAAAACATCATTATTCATAAATTTAACAAACTCTGGTAAAGTTAATTTGACATTATTATTTTTAGATAAGTAGAAAATTAATAAGTCATTAATATCTTCTTCATTAATTTCTAAAATACTTGCTATTTCATTTTTACTTCTAAGACGATTAATATTATCATTAGTCACAAAATTTTTTAAGCGAGTTATATCTTTTTTTATATTATCATCAATTTTTTCATTAGTCTTAGGATTATTATAAGCTTCTTGTTCAATAAAATTAATAAACTCATTAAATGTAACTTTATTGTTATTGTCATGATTAAAATAATGATAATAAACTATTTTTAAAAGATAATCTTCAACGGTTACATCACTACCTAAATCTTTTAATTTACTATTTAATTTATCGTAAGTTAATTTTTCATTAATAGTATTAGAATATCCTAGTACTTCCTCTACTTTAAAATTATTTTCTAACTCATTTAAATACTTGGCTATTTTTTCTTCATCTTGATTAGGATATATTATAGCAAGTTGATTATTCTCATTAAAAACTTTTGATACTTCATCGGTTTGTTTATCGGTATATAAAATACCTAAATTTCCTTTTAACATAAAAGCTAGAATAAAAATTAATATAAAGACTGGTCCTGCTAAATAACGTAATTTATAATTTAATTTAGCAAGAGGGGTAAATTTAAAATGTGGTGTTTTTTTCTTAGTTTTAATAATCCATTTATCAAATAATAATATTAGAGATGGTAAAACAAAGAAAATACAAATTAAACTAAACAAGACTCCTTTAGCTAAGATAAAACCTAAATCTTTACCAATTTTAAAACTCATAAATATTAAAGCAAGTAAACCAACAATTGTAGTAACTGAACTACTAGATATAGATTGAAATGATTTATGTAAAGCTTTTTTCATCGCTTTAATTTTATCTTTTTCTTTTTGTTTTTCTTGGTCATAACGATTCATTAACATAATTGAATAATCCATTGATAAAGCCATTTGTAAAATAGCGCAGATGGAATTAGTAATATGAGATACATTTGGAAAAATAATATTAGTTCCTTTATTTAAAACAACAGCCATTAAAATAACCGTTAAAAATAAAAAAGGTTCAACATATGATTCACACATAATTAAAAGAATTACTAAAGCACTTAAAACGGCTAAAACAATAATCCAAAAAGGTAAAACACTTTTATTGGCTTCAGCAATACTACCGCTCATATAAATGGTATCATCTTGATATTTAGTAGATATTTCATTATAAACATTTTTTGCAGTAGAAGAATCTTTCTTATCATCAACAGTTACTTCATATAAAGTATAATTATCTTTATTATATTTTTCGGACTCATCATATTCTACTTCTTTAACTCCAGAGATACTTTCTAATTCACTTTTAATAGTCATTTTATCTTGTTCTAAATCTTCAAACATAACATTTAATGAGCTAGTTTCAACATCACTAAATTCATCTTCCATAATATTCATGCCAATTCGCATTTTAGATGTATCAGGTAAATATTTTGCAATATCATAATTAATTACAACTTTATTAGATAAAAAGGCACACCCAATGGTAAGAAGAATAAAAATAATTAAAATAAAGTAACGTTTATCAATAATAAATTCTGTAATTTTTTTCATCAAATCAGTTCCTTTCTAAACGTGCACAATACATTATATTCTTAAGCATAATAAGAAGAAAGCATAAATTCTAAAAAAGTGTCTAAATTTAGACAATTTATAATATTTTGTCTTTATTTTAAATAAAATGCTAGTATAATACTAATAAAAAGAAAGGAAAGATATCTAATGAAAGTTCAATGTCTAAATGCTTCATCAATAAAAACTAGAAATTTAATTAAAAAAACTTTTGCTGAATTAATAAATAAAAAAAAGCAGTTAAATAAGATAACTGTTTCAGAATTAGTAAAAAAAGCTA
This sequence comes from uncultured Bacilli bacterium, assembly GCA_947631895.1. GTDB lineage: Bacteria > Bacillota_I > Bacilli_A > RF39 > UBA660 > Ventrenecus. Next base: position 6,377 of record CANRMU010000045.1, read on the forward strand.
ATTTAACAAGAAGCACTTTCTATACTCATTACGATAATATTTATCAAGTTGCTGAAGAATATCAAATGCAAACGATTGAACTTTTATGTAATGAAGATTTAATATTGCATACTAGGCAAGATATTTTAGATTATTTTGATAATATTTATGCTTGTTTAAAAGAAAATGAGGATACTTATAAACTTTTACTTAATGCCAAAGATTCTTTACCATTTTTATATAAACTAAATAATATTGCTAGTGATAAAATTTATAAAGCTTTAAGAAATACTTCTAACGATAATTATTTAGATCTTAAAATTTCTTTTTTCATGGATGGAATGATTTTAGAAATAATTAAATATTTTAAAAACGAAAATAATTACACTTTAAAAGAACTATTTGATAATATAAAAATTTGGTTTAACAATTTATTTTATTAAAAAGCTAGAACGAGACGAAAGCTGTTATTGCTATTCGCATTACCGTTCGCGTTATTGAAATTGAACACACCAGCTCCAGTACCAATGTTGTAATTGCCACCACGTTTGACCCATGGATTGCCTGAATTGACAAGCTCCTAAAATTTTTTACAACCTAATCCCTATCTTAATTTATCTAACAATTAAGACCAAATTTAAATCGACCCCATGCGCCCCACCTCTTAACAAGAGGAGGTGGGGACCCTTATATCTCATTATCAACGCTCAGGTTTTCAAAAAGTAAGGTGGAAGGGGTAAACCCCTAGCCGGCGAGAACGAGCCGAAAGCTGTGGTTGCTGACCGCAAGACCGTTCGCGTCAAAGAAAATGAACAAGCCAGCACCAGTGCCAAGGGTGTAAAGGCCACCACGTAGGACCCAAGGAAAGCCTGAACCGACAAGCCATGCCTCATCATTATACCAGCTGCCTATATTTCTTGATTGGGTTAAATATTTCATTGTTTGAAATGGGCCCATTTCTTTTGTCGCATCTCCTAAGAATCCTCTGTTATATGTTGCACTACTTGTACTATAGTCATACTTATCAAAAAATCTTTCATCGGTTGGTAAAGCTATTCCTTCGGTTACCTCTGAAATTCCATGATTTACTTCTATTCCTGTATCATTACAAGATGGACAAGTTAATTTTCCTATAAAACCAGAATTATATACATTATGACG
>CANRMU010000046.1 GCA_947631895.1 uncultured Bacilli bacterium
TATCAAGATTTTGATAAAGAAAGAATTAGTAAGAAAATATTTGAAGATTATTCTCGTTCAATATTAATTAAACTTACTAAATTAGTTAAAATAAATGATGCTTTAATTAGAAAATTAAAAGATATTAAGTATAGTTATGATTTAACTGATGAAGATGTTGAAGTAGTTTTTACCATTAAAAATGAATTAGAAACGGAAAGAAAAGAATATGATGAAGTAATCGAAAATCATCGAGCTCATAAATCTAGTTTTTCCCATTTAGGTAAAGAAATGGAATTATTAAATTTAAAAGTTAGTAAGAGTGAAGAAAAATTAGATTTTGCTTTAAGAAGTTTAGGTAGTCTAAAAGAAGATGAATTAAGAGCAAGAGATCAATTAGATGAAATGAAACATATTTTAAATCAAGCTAAATTACAAATGCGTTCCTTTAAATTACCCGTTATTCCTGATAATTATTTTGTGGAATTAGGTGAAGCTGTTGAAGCTATTCAAAATTTAGTTGATGAGTTAGAAAAAACACCAATATCTATAAAAGCTTTAAATATCCGTGTTGATACAGCTAGAGACCTAGTTTTAAAAGTTTATAATACGACAAAAGAAGTTGTTAAAACAGCAAGAATGGCTGAGATGACTATTGTTTATGGTAATCGTTATCGGCCTATTAAAGAAGAAGTTAATATTGCTTTAAATAGAGCTGAAAATTTCTTTTATCATGGGGAATTTAAAAAATCTTTAGAAAATGCTATTAATGCAATTAATGTTATTGAACCAGGAATATATAAAAAATTACTTAGTGAATATCGAGATTAGGAGAATATTATGCAAAAGATTATGATTGATTTAGATGAAACAATAGTTATGGATGGTTATTTAAAAGCAGTTAATGATTATAAAAATACTAATTATAAAGCTGAAGATATTGATACTTATTATGTTGAAGATATTCTAGGCGAAGAAAAAGAAGCCTTTTTAGACCATTTTTATAAGAATGTTAATATTTATGATGATATAAAAGAATTACCTAATGCTATAAGTACAATTAAAGATTTATGTAAATATTATGATGTTTATATATGTGCAGCTTTTGTTGATCCAAGAAGAGTATTAGAAAGTAAAGTATCAGCAATGCATAAATATGAATGGATTATTAAGAATATGCCTTTTATTGATCCTAAAAAGATTATTTTAACAGGTTCTAAAGATGTTGTTATGTGTGATATTAAAATTGATGATAAAGTATCTAATTTAAAAAATGGTTATGGTAAAGTAAAATTATTATTAGATCATAAACATAATCAAAAATTTGATTTTGAAGATTTAGAGTCTTTGCAAATTAGAAGAGTATATAATTGGGATCAAATACGTTCTATTTTATTAGAGGGAAGGGAATAATATGATTTATTTAGATTATAGTGCTACGACACCAGTAAATTATGAAGTTTTAGAATCTTACATCAGAGCTACTAAAGACTTTATGGGTAATCCTAATTCATTACATAATTTAGGCGTTAAAAGTAAAACTTTAATGAATAGTGCGATTAAACAAATTAGTGATATTTTTCATGTTTTAGAAAGTGAAATTATTTTTACTTCTAGTGCTACAATGTCTAATAATTTAGCTTTAATTGGAACTTGTCTTGCTAATATGAAACATGGTAATCACTTAATAGTCTCTAAATTAGAACATCCATCAATTTATAAAATATGTGATTATTTAGAAACAATTGGTTTTGAGATTAGTTATGTTAATAATACTGATGAAGGATTAATTGATTTTGAAGATTTAAAAAATAAGATGCGTTTAGATACTATTTTAGTTAGCATTTGTGCGGTTAATAGTGAAACGGGAGCAAGGCAACCTTTAAAAATGTTAAGACAAATTATTAAAAAAGAAAATAGTAGTACCTTACTTCATAGTGATATGACTCAAGCTTTAGGTAAAGTAGCAGTGAGCTTACATGATGTTGATTTAGCTACAGCTTCATCTCATAAAATATACGGTCCTAAAGGAATTGCTCTTCTATATAAAAGTGATCGAGTAAAAATGAGTCCTTTAATGTATGGAAGTGGTTCATCAATTTATAATCCTGGAACTCCAGCTGTTCCATTAATTGTAGCTTTTTCCAAAGCAATTAGACTTGCTACAACTGATGTTGAAAAAAGAGAAAATTTTGTTAGAAGATTAAATACCATGATTGTCGATGATTTAAAAAAATTAGATGGAGTAGAGATAAATCAAACGAAAATATGTATTCCGCATATCTTAAATATTAGTTTAAAAAATATTAAACCAGAAACATTTATCCATGCCATGGAAGAATATGATATTTATCTTGGTACCAATAGTGCATGTTCTTCAAATGAACTTTCAACTAGTGTAATGGCTATTTATAATGATCGTAAAAGAGCAATGAGTACCATTAGAATTAGCTTATCTCATCTAACAACTACTGATGAAGTATATCGTTTTCTAACTTGTTTTAAAAAAGTTTATCAAAAATTAAATGGTTTAATAGAAGATTAGTTGCCTTTTAAATTAGCAATTTCATCTTCTATTTTTTTAATGGCTTTTTGTAAAGCGTCCATTTTTTCATCATCATTTAAAGGCTGATTGTTATTGTTGTTATTATTACTATTATCATTATTATCACTTTGAATGACTGCCACTTGGGCGGCATTTGTAAGTAAATAATCACCAAGTAAAATAATCCAGTTACCAATGGCATTTTGTTCTAAAACATTTAATTCTTCACATAAAATAGTACCAACCACAATTGCTGACCATGAAAAAACAGTAGGATTGATATTTGAGGTAATGTTTTTCAAATAAACAACCCCCTTTTATTAAAATATATGAAAAAAATGAGTATTTCTACTCACTTGTCATCTTCTTTTTTAGCTTCTTCTTTTTTACTATCTTTCTTATTATCTTTTTTAACTGCTAAGTTATCATTAATTTCATTTAATTTATGATACATCATAATAACTAATAAAGCACTTTCAAAAACAATTCTTGCCACAACATTACCAATAAATAAATATAGTAAAAAGGCAATTACACTAGTGCTTATATAACTAAATGAAGTAATAGTTATAAATATGGCAATAACTAAGTAACAAATTTTTAAAATTGCTTCTAAACTTAAAGTTTTAAAAGATAGAAAATCATATAGTTTTTTAGTAAATCCTTGATAATCTTTAGCATTATCTTTATTTAAAAAAGTAAAATATAATACTATACCTCCACAAATGGCCACTAATAAACTAACAATCATCCATACTCCAGCATTAGCACTACTAGAAGAGACTAATTCTGTACCATAAGACCCATAACGCATGTATATATTCTCCTTTCCTAAAAAAATCATATCAAAACTTATGATTAAAGACAAGTAATAAAAGTATTGTAGACATGTAAAAAAATAGCCTAAGCTATTTTTATAAATATTTTTTTAAATTTTCAACTGAATCTTCTTGCATAGTAACATATTCACTAATTAAATCTTCAACTTCTTTATCAACTTTTTTATTATTTAAAAGTTTTCTTCCTTCAATAATTCCCATATTAGTACCTTGCATTAATAATTCAGCAATTTTAGAATTACTAGTATCAGTTAAAGTTTTCATTTCAATACCATACCAAGTCATAGCTTTATTCATCATACTAGTTTCTTTAGGATTATCTTCCACTTTATAATTAGCATAAACTTTTCTAATCTTCTTTTCAATATTTTGGTATTTTTCATATTGAGTAGTTAAAGATTCTTTAAATTCTTCATCTTCAATTTTATCTAAGATAAAATGAATGGCATCCATGCCCATGCAAGCTCCTTTACTTAATTCATCTAAAGCATTAATATTTTCTTTCATATATTTCCTCCTGTAGTTAGGTTGGTTTTATTTTTTTAAAATATACTAAAAAGATAAGCAAAAGTATTAATAAAACATAAACTATCCTAGGGAGGTATTTGTGATGAACAACGAATATCAAAAAGCTTATGAATATGTCAAAAATGCTCAAAAAAGAGGTTTAATTCAAAATTGTTGCTGTAATATAAGAACAATTACGGGACCAACTGGACCTGCTGGACCAGCAACAATTGAAATAGATGAGACCCAAACTGGTGAACCAGGTGGTATTGCTAGTGTTACTAATACGGGTAGTAGCGAGAATGTAAAATTATCTTTTGTAATACCAATGGGCCCAACAGGACCAATCGGTTTAGAAGGACTACAAGGACCAATGGGACCAAATGGACTTCCAGGACCTGCAGGGCCAATGGGACCTATAGGGCCAACAGGAGCAACTGGACCAGCCATTAGTTTAGAAATCGGCAATGTTACAATTGGGGATTTTATTTCGGATGTTAGTATTGATGATGTTGGAACTGGAAGTGACCATGTTTTAAATTTTGTTATTCCCAAAGGAGAGACGGGACCACAAGGAGCTACTGCTCCATAGCGTAATTTCTATAATAATATTTTAATGATAAATAAAACATGTGATATAATTAAAAGTAATAGTTGGAGGTTTTTTATATGAATACTGATTTAAATGCTTATAAGACATTTTATTTGGTTGCTAAGTATAAAAGTTTTACGAAAGCTTCGCAAGAGTTATATATTTCGCAACCTGCCGTAACTCAAACAATAAAAAAATTAGAGAATCAATTAAATATTGAATTATTTAAACGTTCTTCAAATGGTTCGATCTCTTTAACACCTTCTGGTGAAGTTGTTTATTATTATGCTGAAAAAATATATAATTTAGCAGTTGCTAATGAGATTGTTATAGAAAAAGCAAAAGATGCTTCATTTGGATTAATAAATATTGGAGTTCCTACTCATATTGGTACTTTTTATCTTGCAAAATATGTAAAAAAATTTAATGATAAATATCCCAATATAAAATTTAATATTATAAATAAAACTTCTGATGAAATGATTTTAATGTTAAAAAAAAGAGAATTAGATATTGTTATAGATACTAATATGAGTGATTTTGAAGACGACTTAATAACTACAACTAAAATTTTAGATTTAGATAGTTGTTTTGTATGTGGTGAAAAATACAAAGATATTGCTAAAAAAGGGCGAATAGAATTACAAGAATTATCAAAGTATCCATTAATCTTGCCAGGTAAAACTACTTCTAATCGTAAAATGATTGATTATAAATTAAAAGAAAAAGGAATTAGTTTATCTTCTTTAATTGAAGCCAATTCCTCATCTATTTCAAGAAAACTTATTATTGAAGGACTTGGAATAGGTTGGATGATAAAAGAATTTGTTCAAGAAGATATTAATAAAAATATTTTATATGAATTAGATATTGATTTTGATCAGGTTTTAACACCGGTTTCTTTAGCATATAATCAAAAATTTAATCATGATATTATAAAAGAATTTATTAAGATTTTTAATGAGAATGATTAGTAACATCATTCTTTTTTTATAAGTAAAACTTATATAGTATGATTTACTCCCAAAAACTACTACAGTTTTAAAATATGTGATAGAATAAGATTAGATACAAAGGGTGATGGCAAATGTTTAGACTAAATAAAACAGAAGAAATTAATTTATTTGATCCAATACAAAGTTTAAGTGATTATTCAGTAAAAAAATTAAATAACTCATGGGCAGGTTATTTTAGAGAAAATATTTTTCCAAAAATAAATGAAGAACCATTTTCAGTATTATACAGTGATGTTGCTTCAAGACCAAATACGCCAGTAAATATTATGATAAGTTTACTAATCATTAAAGAAATGACTGATTTAAATGATGAAGAATTAATGGAATCAATGATGTTTGATTTAAGATTTCAGTATGCTCTTCATACGACATCCATGATAAAACAACCAATATCAAAAAACATGCTAACCAATTTTAGAAACAGTTTGCTAAAGCACGAAATAGAAACAGAAGAAGATTTATTAAAAATAGAAATAGAAAGATTATCAAAAGAAATAAGCAAGTGTGTAAAAAGTGATAAAACATTGAAAAGAATGGATTCGATGATGATAAATTCATCATGTAAAAAATTAAGTAGAATCAATTTAATTTATAAAGTAAATGTTAATGTAATAGAAAAGATAAATGAAATAGAAGAAGGTATCTTAAAAGAAGAATTTAAAAATTATTTAGACCCAAATTTTAAAAAAGAACAAGTATATTCAACAACTAAGGAAACTCATCAAGAAGTATTAAAGAAATTATTAGAAGATTCAAAGAAAATATATGAAAGTTATAAAGGAAATGAAAAAATAAAAAATACAGAAGAATTTAAACTATTAGAAAGGCTAATAAACGAACAGATGGATGATAGCAAAAATGAACCAAGAGAATCAAAACAAATCAGTCCAAAAAGCTTACAAAATCCAAGTGATCCTGATGCAACATATCGATTTAAGTATAAAAGCAATGTTGGATATGTAGCAAACATTGAAGAAGAGATTAAAGATGGAGCAGTGTTTATAACTGGATATGATGTTCAACAGAATGTATATAGTGATCAACAATTTATGCAAGATTATATAGAAAAAAAAGATAATCAAGAAGAAGAGACAATGTTAACAGATGCAGCATATTATTCAGAAGAATTAGCTGATAAAGCAGCTAAAAAGAATATTACAATAATACCAACTCAAACTATGGGAATAAAGAAAAAAGATACAATCATCAACAAATTTGAAGTAGATGAAAATAAAAATGAAATAACAAAATGCCCATCAGGTGAAACACCAGTAGAAACAAAATATAATGAAAAGAATCATAAATTATATGCGAAATTTGATAAGAAAAAATGTGAAGGATGTCCAATGCATGAAATGTGCCAAAAAGAAAAAATTATTAAGAAAAATGTAAGTAGTGTAACATTTACAAAAGAAAGTTATAATAAAGCTAAAATGGAAGAAAAAATGAATACTGAAGAATATAAAAAAATCAGTAACAAGCGAGCTGGAATAGAAGGAACACCATCAACACTACGACGAAAATATAATGTTGATAACTTGCCTGTAAGGGGGAAATTACGGGTAAAATTGGCCTTTGGAACTAAAATTATGGCTATGAACGTAAAAAAAGCATACAAATATGCTAAAAATGAAGAAAAAAAGTTGGATATTATGACAATTCCAGACTTTTTTCATCAGCTAAAAATATATTATCAAAGTTTTGCAAAATAATTAAGATTAAAAATAATGTTTATGGGGGTAA
>CANRMU010000047.1 GCA_947631895.1 uncultured Bacilli bacterium
CAAGTGTCTAAAATATATACTGTAGGAAGATATTATGAAGCAACTTTAAATAGTCATATGATGAAGAACACCGAATGGGGAGCCGTAGCATATTTACAACATAGTAAATATGGAAGTCATGTAAGTGTGAGAATAAATAATAATTCAAATTATTTAACCGGCTATGCAGCAAGATATGAACCAACGACAGGATATACGAGAACAAATGAATTATGTAGTATTACACCAGATGCTTGCAATGAATATGGAGGAGTTCCATCACCAAGAACTGATGGCGAATATAATACGAATTATTTTAATAAGGCAAGTGTGGTGGCAAGTACAACGGGAAATTATACTGGAATCTATGATATGTCAGGAGGAGCCTGGGAATATATGATGAGTGGAATGGATGATAATAGTTCCGGAGATGAAAAAACTGGTAAATTAGCATCAGGACGTAATAATGCATATAATTCCGGATTTATAGGAAAACTAACCTGTTCAGGATGTGATGGTGTAGAAGTAAATCATGGTATTTCAGAAGTAACAGAGGGAATAGCATTAACAACTGATAATAGATTTTATGATAAATATGATTATAGTACAAATAATTCAACATATAACCGAGGAATCTTAGGAGATGCGACAAAAGAAATGGGTCCATTTCAAACAATGAAATATGGAAATCAATCAAGACAAGTGGGCAGTTGGTATAATGATGAGGCATGGCTTGTCCATTTAGGCGGTCCATGGGTCGAACGTGGTGGCAATCACGCCTTTGGAACGGGTGCTGGCATGTTCAGTATAAGTCACGTGGACGGTCGTGCGGATATTGGCAGCAGTTTTCGGCTCGTTCTAGCTTTTTAAATTTTAAGTTTAAAAATATTATTTTTACACAATATAAATATGAGGGATATTATGTCTTTGTTATTTATTTGTGTAAAAATTTTTTTTGCTCGTATTTTAGATGTGTCAATTTCAACATTAAGACAAATGGTAATGCTAAAAGGTAAATTATTTATTAGTACTATATTAGCTTTTATTGAAGTTTTTATTTGGTTTGTTGTCGCAAGAGAAGCTTTAACAATGGATATTAATAGTATCTTAATACCTATTTTTTATTCCTTAGGATATGCTACTGGTACTTTATTAGGTTCATTCTTAGCTAAATGTTTTGTTAAAGGTGAAGTATGTATTCAAATAATATGTAATGATGAAAAATTACTTAAAGCATTAAAATTAAGAGGATATGAAGTAAGTGTTATGACTTTAGATAATAAAAAGAAAATGCTATATTTAGAAGTTAATAGTAAAAGTTTAAATAAAGTTGAAAATTTAATTAAAAAAGCTGATCCTAAATCTTTTATTATTTTTAATGATAGTAGGAAAGTAATTAATGGAATGATTAAATAATATCTTTTTTTTAGGTTTTAAGGTATAATAGCTTAAAGAAAGCGGTGAGTAGTTGTGAAGAAAACTGTTTGTTTAATTGGAAAACCTAATACTGGTAAATCATCTTTATTTAATTGTTTAATTAAAGAAAATCGTTCTATTATTATGGATGAACCTGGTATTACTAGAGACCGAATATATGGAGTAGTAAATTATAATAATAAAAGTTTTAATTTAATTGATACAGGTGGTATTGATTTAGGTAATGATAATTTTAATGAAGATATTTTAGTTCAAGCTAATTTTGCGATTAGTGAAGCTGATTTAATTTTATTTGTTGTTGATGGTAAAGTTGAATTAAGTGCTAGTGATTATAAGATTCGTGATTTATTAATGAAGAGTAACAAAGAAGTTATTGTTGTTGTTAATAAAATAGATAATGAAAAAAGATTAGATGAATTATATCGTTTTTATGAACTTGGTTTTGAAAAAATTCTTGGTATATCTGTGGTCCATAATAAAGGGATTAAAGAATTATTAGAAGAAGTAACTAATGATTTAAAAGAAAATTCTATTGAAGAAAATTCAAATTGTAAATTTTGTTTTATTGGAAGACCTAATGTTGGTAAATCATCACTTATTAATGCTTTATTAAACGAAGAAAGGGCTATTGTAAGTGAAGTTGCTGGTACTACTAGAGATGCGACTGATACAACCTTTAATTATCATGGTGAAGAATATACAATGATTGATACAGCTGGAATGCGTAAGAAAGGTAAAATTAATGAATATGTCGAAAAGTTTAGTTATTTAAGAAGTCTTAAAGCTATTGAAAGAAGTGATGTCTGCATTTTAGTAGTAGATGCTAAAGAAGGAATAATTGAGCAAGATAAACATATTTTAGGGATGGCTATTGATGCTGGTAAAGCTTTAGTTATCTGTGTTAATAAATGGGATACAATTGAAAATCCAAATGAAGCCATAAAAGAGTGGAAAACTTTATTAGAATACGAATTTCAATTTGCAACTTATGCTAAAATTGTTTTTACCTCTGCTAAAACTAAAAAAAGAATTCATACTTTAATGCCTGAGATAATATGTGCTTATGAAAATTATAAGCAAGAAATATCAACATCTTTGCTTAATGATTGTATAAAAGAAGCTAGTATGTTACATGAAGCACCATCTTATAAAGGTCGAAGATTAAAAATTAATTTTGTTAATCAAACTGGAGTAATGCCTCCTAAATTTACATTAAGAGTTAATGATAAATCTTTAGTGCATTTTAGTTATGAAAGATATTTAGAAAATAAATTAAGAAGTAGTTTTGATTTATCAGGAACCCCAATTATTTTACAATTTAAAAATAAAAATGATGATAATTAAAAGGATGTTTTAGGCATCCTTTTAATTATGTTGTTTTTCTTTGGCATCAATTCTTTTTTGCTTAATGATTTTTTTCTCATCATAAGTAACTAATTCACACATTGTGGTTTTCATAGCTTTAGCAAGTTCATATAAGTATTCAACACTCATATTAATTTCTCCACGTTCAATACTAGCTAAGTATTTGGGATTCATATTATAATTTGCATAAAATTTTTCTTGAGATAAACCACTTTGATATCTAATATATCTTAAATTAATCCCAATGATTTGTTTAATATCTTTCATACTACCTTCCTTTCTTAAAAGTTTATTGTGTAAAAACTTTTAAGTCCACCCAGCTAAAGCTACACAAAATTGACTTTTAAGAAGTTTTATTATAAGATTAAACCAATAAAAGAGGTAGTACATGAAAAAGAAGAAAATATATGAATTAGAAAAATTAAGATTACAATATAATTATTCATATCAACAAATGGCTAACATGTTAAACATATCAAAAGCTTATTATTGGCAAATCGAACATAATAATCGTCGATTATATTATGATTTAGCTATTAAAATCGCTACAATATTTAATAAAAAACCAGATGAGATTTTCTATGATTTTTTCATATAATAACCTAGGAGGTTATTATATATGGAATTTAAAGATTCTTTTTTTGATAAAGTTGAAAAAAAGACAAAAGTAGATAAAGATACTATTTTGTCTTTAGCAAATAAATTACAAAATGGAAATATGAAAGATAAGAATACTTTAAAAGAAGTAATTGATACTTTAAGTAAAATGACTGGTAAAAAAGTTAGTAAAGAACAAGAAGAAAAAATAATTTCAACAATTATTGATGATAAAGTACCAAAAGATGTTGAAAAAATGTTTTAAAAAAGCAAAATAAAGGGGGCTGTTGAATAATTAGTAAAATAACTAATTAAAAATAAGTCCTTTTTTATTTTTTACTTTAAATAAAGGAAATAAAATATATAAAAAAGGGCTGTTGAGTAAAAATATTTATTTATTCAACAGCCCTTTATTCATTAAAAGTTCAATTATTTAATTGCGTCTTTTAATTTGCTTCCAGCTTTAAATCCAGGGACTTTCTTAGCTGGAATATGGATAGTTTCTTTAGTTGAAGGATTAATACCATCTCTTGCAGCACGTGTTTTAACTGCAAATTTACCAAATCCAACTAAAACTACTTCTCCATCATTTTTTAGTCCATAAGTAATTCCTTCTAGGATTGCATCTAGAGCACGTCCCATTTCAGCCTTACTCATGTTAGCTTGTTCAGCTGCACGTTCAATTAACGCTTGTTTTGTCATTTAAATACTCCTCCTTTTGTATTTTTATAACAATTCATAAGGACTTCATCCTTACAAACTAAAACTACCAAATATTTAGAGTAAATGCAAGAAAAAAAGCACAACTTGGCACTTTTTTCTTAATTATATGACAAATGCGATTAAATTACTTGACCCTTTGTTTACAATTTTTGTCACTGTTTGACTTAATTTATAACGAGTATTTTCAGGCATTATTGATAATTTTGCTTGAATTCCTTCTTTAACTATAACATCTAAACTTCTGCCAAAAATTTCACTTTGCCAAATACTTGCAGGATTAGTTTGATAATCTTTCATTAAATAATCAATTAATTCTTTACTTTGAAGTTCACTACCGATAATTGGTTCAAAAGTACTTTCAACATCTACTTTCATTAAGTGAATGGAACTAGCCACAGCCTTTAATTTAACACCATAACGTGATCCTTGTTTAATTATTTCAGGGGTTTCTAATTTCATATCTTTAAGCGTTGGATAAACAATTCCATAACCAGTTTGCTTAGCCATTTTAATAGCTTCTTTCATATTATCAAGTTCTTCTTTACCATCAGCATAAGTAGTAAATACTTTTAATAATCCTGCTTTACTAGTTGCAGCATCTCCAACTAATTCTTTTAAAATCGAATTATATAATTCATCAGAACTTTCTAGTCTAATATTTACAATACCATCCGCTGTATCTAAATTGGAAATATAAGCTTTATTAATATATGGAGAATCGGTATAATAATCTAATATTTTTTCCACATCTCTTACTTTACTAACTTCCATCATACTTTCTTTAACTTTTTCAATATAATGTTTTTTAATATCATGAGTATTTGGAAGAACATGAACCCATTCAGGAATAGATACTTCAATATCTAATATTGGAAATTCATATAAAGCTTCTTTTAAAATTTCTAATATTTCTTCTTCACCCATTTTTTCAACAGATATAGGTAAAACTGGTGCTTGATAATTTTCTCTTAATTCATTAGCTAAATTTTTAGTTTCTAAGGCATTTGGATGAGATGTATTTAAAACAATTATATAAGGTTTACCAATATTAGTTAATTCACTAATAACTTTTTCTTCAGCTTCTAAGTAATCATTTCTAGTTAATTCGCCAAATGAACCATCAGTTGTAACTACAATACCTATTGTTGAATGATCTTTAATAACTTTTTCAGTTCCAATTTCCGCAGCTTCGACAAAAGGCACTGATTCACTAAACCAAGGCGTTTTAATCATTCTAGGATTTCCATCAGCATCTTCATAACCTAGAGCATTCGGTATAACATAACCTACACAATCAACAAGTTTAATTTCAGCTTCAAAATCATCAACTTTAATTTTAGCGCCATTACTAGGAACAAACTTAGGCTCAGTTGTCATAATGGTTTTTCCTTGAGCACTTTGAGGTATTTCATCTAAACATCTTTTCTTTTCATATTCATCACTAATACTAGGAACAACTAAATTTTCAATAAATCTTTTAATAAAAGTACTTTTACCAGTTCTAACAGCTCCAACAACACCTAAATAGATTTCACCATTACCTCTTCTAGCCATCCCTTGTAATAATTCTTTTTTATTCATAACAATCACCTATCACAACTTATGTTTTTTTTCTAAAACTATGACATATTTCTAATAATTTTATAAAATTGTACACATTTACATCATATACCCCCACAAAAATTTGAATATTTGCTTACTATTTGAGAAAATAATGTTGGTGATGTGAAATGTTTCCGCGTTTAAAAGAATTAAGAAACTATGAAGGGTATACTCAAAAAGATATATCAGAATTATTACAAGTTCAAAGAGCAACTTATGCAGGTTGGGAATGTGGTAAGGATATTATTCCATTAAAAAGATTATATATGTTAGCTAATCATTATCAAGTTAATATGGATTATATGCTTGGCATATCTGATAAACAAGAAAAGGTTAAAGTTAAAGATTTAGTTGATTATCAGTTAGTTGCGGACAATTTTAAAAAGTTCCGTAAAGAACATAAATTAACTCAAAAACAAATAGCTGATACTTTGCAAACAACCCAATCAAATATTCATAAATATGAAACTGGAAAATGTTTAATTACAACTATGTATGCTGTTGAATTTGCTAAAAATTATAATTGTTCACTTGATATGCTATTCAATCGTAAAAGATAAAAGGGTCTAAAACTTTATCTTTTTTTAACATTTTTAGTAGATTTTCTTAAAAAATTAAAAAAAATTTGACATTTTGTAAAAAAAGTATATAATACCCATCTAAGAAAGAGGGGAGTTATATGTTAATTATTAAAATGATTAAAAGAATAACAAATTTAAATCAAAATGAATTAGCTGAATTTTTAGGAGTATCAAGAGCATCCATTAACTTATGGGAAAATACTGATGGTAAAATGAGTACTTATGTAAAAAATACTATATCAGAAAAATTTAATATACCTTTTGAATTATTAGATGATGAAATAAATAATGATTTAGAAAAGTGTAAAAAATTGTATTCATATCTAAGTACAAAATGGTATGAAATGAATAAAACCAAAGTATTAAATGATGAAGATATTTTAAATAAAGTTGAATTTGAAATAAATAAAGAAAACTTTAAAAAAGAAATTACTGATTATGAAGTAATGGAGGCTTTAACAAATGGATATAATCCTTATACTGGTGAAGTTTTTCCGGATGATCATATTTTAAATGATAATAATATTAAAAAAATTTTAACAGATATAAAATTAAAAAATTTTAAATATGAAATATCTTATAATGATTTAACACCAATAGAAAAACAAACTTTTAATGAATTAAAAAAATGGCGCAAAGAAATGGCTTATAAAGAAGGTTTCTTTAGTGCATATATGGTTTTTACTAATAAAGAGTTAATAAATATTGTAACAGCTAATGTTAATAATAAAGAAGATTTATTAAAGGTTAAAGGTATTGCTCAAATAAAATATGCTAAGTATGGAAATGATTTATTTAATATTTTAAATAATCAAAAGTATAATTATGTAAAAGTGGTTTAAAACAATCACTTTTTTATTGACGCAGGGGGGGGGTCAAGGTTTATAATAGCTTTATAGAATAGGTGATTTTATGAAGCT
>CANRMU010000048.1 GCA_947631895.1 uncultured Bacilli bacterium
ATAGTTTAATAGATTCTGAAAAGAATGGCAAGATTATTTTTGAATATCATATTCCTATTGATTGTATGGCTAAATTAAATACTTTAGATGGAGAAAATAATATTGAATTAAATGGTAAACAAGTAAATGAAATAAATTTATTAAAAAAAGATGATAAAGTTAAATATACTATTGAAGTACCTAAAGATTATCTTGAAACATTTTATTTTGAAGATAAATTGGAATATCTTGAAGAAAACATTTTTAAATCTTTGATTGATGAATTGAATATAAATAAAATTAATAATGTTAAGATAAACAAAAATGGTTTTACAGGTATTGTAGAAGCAACTGATGATAAACAACTATTATTAGTAACTATTCCTTATGATGAAAGATTAGAATTTAAAATTGATAATCAAAAAATATCTTATGAAAAATATTTAAATGGTTTAATAGGCATTGAATTAAGTAAAGGAGTTCATGATATACAAATGATTTTTCATATAAAAGGTTTAAAAATTGGAATTATATTATCTTTGATTAGCATAATAATTTTTATAATATGGCAATTTTTTACAAGGCTATTGAAAAATAAATAATTTTATTTTAGACTATATATTACTTCCACTATTTATAGCGATTCCTTCTTTGTTATGAATGTAACAGTAAAAGTATTTACAAAATAATTGTAAATAGGGTTTATAACATATTGATAATTTTTTATAAAAAGGTTATAATACAAATAGAAAGTAAGGAGGTAAATAAAAATGAAAGAAGCAACGGGTGAATTAAATGTTACGGTTATTACAGTTGTTGCAATAGCCGCAGTAGCAGCATTCTTTTATGCGTTTATTTGGCCAGCAATTCAAAATTCTTTAATGTCTGCTACAGGATGTTCAAATGCAGCACCTGGTTTAACTCAAGGTAAATCAGGAGAAGCTGGATACATTAGTTGTAACAAGTCTGTTGATAGGCAAGGTAGATATCAATGCGCTTACCATAATGGTAAGGAGCAAAAATCAATATATTGTACACAAAAGCAAAGCTAATATATGATAATATGCAAATTTTATTTTAAATATTTTTATTAAATAATGAGGAGGTAAATAAAAATGAAAGAAGCAACGGGTGAATTAAATGTTACGGTTATTACAGTTGTTGCAATTGCCGCAGTAGCAGCATTCTTCTATGCCTTTATTTGGCCAGCAATTCAAAATTCTTTAATGTCTGCTACAGCATGTTCAAATGCAGCACCAGGGTTAACACAAGGTGAATTCGGCGAAGCTGGATACATTAGCTGCAATAATACAGTTAATAAAACCACTGGAAACTATAGATGCACATATTATAAAAAAACGGGCCAATCTTCAACTATAACTTGTACACAAAAGCAAAGCTAATATATGATAATATGCAAATTTTATTATTAAATAATGAGGAGGTAAAATAATGAAAGAGGCAACTGGAGAATTAAATACATCAGTAGTAGTTATTGTGGCAATTGGGGCTATGGCTGCCTTTTTCTATTTTACTCTCTGGCCATTAATTAGGGGTAATGTTAATTCAAGCACTAATTGTTCAAAGGCTATTTGTTTAAAATGTCCTACTAATAATTGTAAAGAAGTTGATTGCCATTTGCCTGGTGATAACAACTATTTTAAATGCGTTTGGAAAGGTTAATAGAAAAGGGGTAATATAATGAGAGAAGCCATAGGTGGTACATGGTTATTCCAAATAGTTATAGTTTTTGTATTGCTATTTGCTGGATTTATGTGTTTAACTATTAATCAGTCCAAAGCATTTAACGTTAAAGATAGAATAATTCAAACAATTCAAAGCTATAATGGAATAGATTTAAATACGCAATGTAATGGTACGGATGGTCCTTTATGTGAAATTGCAAGTTATTTAATTGATAGTGCATATCGAACTACTGGTGATTGTCGAAAAGTTGGTGTTAGAGATGGTAATAAATATCAAGGCTTTACAAAAGAGGGAAAGACAACTACTAGAAATGCCGCTTTTTGTATTGCTCAAGTAGTTAGTAAAACTTCTAATGATTATGCATCTGAGTTGCCATCTGTTTCATATTACCGTGTTGTCGTATTCTATCAATTAGATTTACCGATATTCCATGATTTATTTAATTTTAGTCTCCAAGGAGATACGAGAACAATATATGTTGGTAGAGGGTGATATGTTATGAGAACTTCAACAGGTAATATATGGTTAATTGGATTAGTTATAACTTTTATGTTAATATTTGTTTCATTTTTATCATTAACTTTAAGTTATAATAAAGTTTTTAAAATTAAAAATGAAGCTTTGTCATTTATTGAAAAGTATGAAGGATTAAAAGACGGCGATAAAAGTGCAATTAGCTTAATTAATAATTATTTATTATATAATAATTATACTATTATGAATTATTGTGAAAAAGATGATTATGGATCTAAAAATTTGAATTCTCCTGTTTTAGAGAAGGTTGTAAATGAACGAGAAAAATATTATTATTGTGTTAGCAAGAAAAAAACTGGAACCTCAACTTATTTACCAAATCGGGCTAAGTATACTATAGAGTTTTTTTATAAATTTAATTTACCTGTTTTAGGTGAAATTATGGTTTTTAGAATAAGCGGTCAGACAATGGATATAAATTATCCAGTCGATAATTTAGATTATAAAATAGGATAGGAGTGAATATAGATGAACGTTAAAGTTGTTAATAAATATGAATCATTATTAAATAATGTTGATGTTGATATTATTAAAAGTATTTCTGGTGTTTTTACGCCTCAAGATTTAATAGCTCAATTTAATAACTTTTTTTATAATAAAATGATTTTAGATATTACAGCTATTGAAAATTATGAAAATATTGCTACTATGCAAGAGTTGTCTGTTAATATGGATATGAGTAAAGTTGTTATTTTATTAGATGATTCAAAAGTTGTAAATAATCCTAAATATTTATCAGCTTTAGTTTCAATGGGTATATATAATTTTACTAGAAATATTGATGCTGTAAAATTTTTAATAGAAAATCCTAATAGTTATAAAGATGTCGCACAATATCATCAATTAAATGCCGTAATGGATAATAATATTGAAGATGATGATAATAAAGTAAAAAATGAAAAGAAAAATAAAGAAGAAAAAGCAAGTGATAGTAATGATAATTCACTTAGAATTATCGGAATAAAAAATGTTACTGAGCATGCTGGAAGTACAACTTTAACTTATTTATTAAAAAAACAACTTGAAAAAAATTATTCAGTCGTGGCCGTAGAGGTTGATAAAAATGATTTTGTTTATTTAAATGATCGAAGTTTAAAAAGTACAAGTAATTTTGAATTACAAAAATTTATATCAAGTAATTATGATAATGATGTTATTTTGATTGATTTAAATGAAGATGGTCAAGAAAATTGTTGTTCTGATGTTTTATATTTAATTGAACCAGGTTTAATTAAACTGAATAAATTAATTAGAAAAGATTCGCAAATATTTGAAAAATTAAAAGGTAAGAAAATTATTTTAAATAGAAGTGTATTAGATAATACTGATGTTGAAGATTTTGAAAGTGAATCTAATAGTAAAGTATATTATAATATTCCTTATTTAGATGATAAATTAGATAATCATGTTGAATTAGAATATTTATTACAAAAATTAGGTTTTAATAATGAAGAACGGAGTAAAGGAAATAAAATATTTAATATATTTAAATAATTAAACTAGTTTGTATTACTAGTTTTTTTTTATAAGTTGTTATATAATAATTATTGAAAAGAAAGGGCTTAAGTAATGAAAAAAATTATAAGGGAATTGCTTAAAAATCCAGATAGTTATGAACAGATGGACATTATAGAACAAAATAAATATAAGAAATTTTTTTGTACTCTATCATCTGATAAATTAAAAGAAATATTAGATAGTATACCACTTGGTAAAGGTACTGCTTTATTTAGTATAGTTGTTAGATACTATGCAATGAGTTTAGCAACTAATGAATTTCAAGTAGATAAGATAATTGAAAATATAACTTATGAAAGAGCTTTAAAATATATAGCTGAAGAAAAGTTTAATCCTTATAATAAAATAACTACTTCTAATGAAAGTACTTTTAAAAGAATTAGAAAGAATAGGTGATGATAATGATAAATATTAAAGAAGATAAAGAATTAAATGTTCTTAATCATAGTTGTGCACATTTAATGGCCCAAGCTGTTAAACATTTATATCCTGATGCTTTATTTTGGGTAGGGCCTGTTATTGATGAAGGATTTTATTATGATATGGATTTAGGTGGAAAAACTTTAACTAATGAAGATTTAGAACTTATTAGTAAAGAAATGAAAAAAATTGCTAAAGATGGTAAAAGAATCATTCGTCATGAATTAAGTAAAGAAGAAGCTTTAGAAATGTTTAAAAATGATTCTTATAAAATAGATTTAATTAATGAGATGGATGATGGTGAAATAATATCTTGTTATACTCAAGGTGATTTTACTGACCTTTGCAGAGGCCCTCATGTTGAATCTGTTAAAGAATTAAAACATTTTAAGTTATTAAAGTTTTCGGGTTCTTATTATAAAGGTGATGCTAAAAATAAACCTTTACAAAGAATATATGGGGTTTGTTTTAAAACTGAAGAAGATTTAGAAGCACATTTAAAAGAATTAGAAGAAGCTAAAGAAAGAGATCATCGTAAATTAGGTAAAGATTTAGGAATATTTGTTACTAATGATTTAGTTGGTAAAGGACTTCCAATGTATTTACCAAATGGCTATATTATTTGGGAAGAATTAGAAAATTATATTAAAGGCAAAGAAAAGAAATTGGGTTATCAACATGTTTTAACCCCACCACTAGGTAATGTAATGTTATATAAAACTTCTGGTCATTGGGATCATTATCAAGAAAATATGTTTCCTAAAATGGAAGTTGATGGCGAAGAATTTGTCTTAAGACCAATGAATTGTCCTCATCATATGATGATTTATGCTAATGAAATGCACTCTTATAGAGACTTACCAATTCGAATTGGCGAGATAGCAAGAGATTGTCGTTTTGAAGCTAGTGGAGCTTTAAAAGGAATCGAAAGAGCGCGTACTTTTTGTCAAAATGATGCTCATTTATTTGTTACTAAAGAACAAATTGGTAGTGAAATTAAAAATGTTGTTGATTTAATTATGGAAGTATACGAAGAATTAAATATTAAAAACTTTCATTTTGAATTATCCTTAAGAGACCCAGCTGATAAAGTAAAATATTACCCTGATGATGAAATGTGGGAAAATGCTGAAAATACTTTACGAAATGTATTAAATGAATATCATATTAAATATGTTGAAAAAATTGGTGAAGCAGCCTTTTATGGACCAAAATTAGATGTGCAAGTAAAACCCGCTGTGGGACCAGAATATACCTTATCAACTTGTCAACTTGATTTTTGCTTACCAATGAAATTTAATTTAACTTATGTTGATAGTGATGGTGAGAAAAAAACACCTGTTGTTATTCACCGAGCTATCCTAGGTTCTCTTGATCGTTTTATAGCATACATTCTTGAAGAATATAAAGGTGCCTTACCTTTATGGTTAAGTCCTATAGAAATTAATATTATTCCGGTTAATAATGAGTATCATTTAGAATATGCCAAAAAAATATCTGAGTTATTAAAAAAAGAAAATATCAGAGTAACTCTTGATGAACGTAATGAAAAACTAAGTTATAAAATGAGAGAATCGGTTATTAAAAAAATTCCTTATACTTTAGTTTTAGGTGGTAAAGAACTGGAAAGTAATAGTATTAGTTATCGTAAATATAAAAGTGAAGAAACAATTAATATAAGTACTGAAGAATTTATTAATAAAATTAAAGAAGAAATTCAAAACAAAAGTTTTGAATAATTATAAATATTTGTTATAATAAATTAGAAATCAATTATAAAAGACATGATAAAATTTGATTCTTTAATAGAGAGCTTATGGTTGGTGGAAATAAGTAAGATAAAATTTTATTTCTCCTTTTTAGAGGATTTAATAAATCACGGATTTTTCCGTTATCAAAAAATTAAGTAAAATAAAGGATGGCACCGTCTATAATTGACTCCTATAGATTAGGCCATTCTTTTAATTTTAGGAGGGCTATGAGAAAAGAAAATATTATTGTTGGAAGTATCTGGCAACATTTTAAAGGTAAAGTAGTTGAAGTTTTAATGCTTGCTAAAGATAGTGAAGATTTAGAATTTGTTGTTATTTATAAACATGATGGAGATGTATGGGCAAGAAAAATTAGTAGTTTTTTGTCGGATGAAGATATTAGTAAAAGACCAGATAATGTTACGGGTCAAAAATATCGATTTGAAATTATAGAAAGGAATGATAAAAATGATTAGTATTGATTTAATAAGAAATAATAAAGATTTAGTAAAGGAAAATATTAAAAAGAAATTTCAAGATGAGAAATTAGTTTTAGTTGATGAGGTTTATGAACTTGATAAAGAATATCGCGAAATTAAGATGAAAGCTGATGAAGAGAGAAGTAGAGTTAATTCTTTAAGTAAAGAAATTGGTAATTTAATGGCTAATAAAAAAATAGAGGAAGCAAATAAAATTAAAGAAGAAGTAGCAAGTATTAAAGCAAGTATTCCTAAGTTAGAAGAAAAAGAAGAAAATTTAGAAGCAGAAATAAATAAAAGAATGATGGTTATTCCAAACATTATAGCTAGTGATGTTCCAATTGGAAAAGATGATAGTGAAAATGTTGAAGAAATGCGTTTTGGTGACCCAGTGGTTCCTCCTTATGAAATACCTTATCATGCTGATATTATGGCTAGTTTTAATGGTTTAGATAAAGATGCTGCGGGAAGAGTTAGTGGTAATGGTTTTTACTATTTAATGGGTGATATTGCAAGACTTCATTCTGCTGTTCTAGCTTATGCTCGTGATTTTATGATTGATAAAGGTTTTACTTATTGTATTCCTCCCTTTATGATTCATGGTGATGCTGTAAGTGGAGTTATGAGTTTTACTGAACAAGAAAATATGATGTATAAAATTGAAAATCAAGATTTATATCTTATTGGTACTAGTGAACATTCAATGATTGCTAAATTTAAAGATCAAATCTTAAAAGAAAGTGATTTACCAATTACGATGACTTCTTATTCTCCATGTTTTAGAAAAGAAGTTGGGG
>CANRMU010000049.1 GCA_947631895.1 uncultured Bacilli bacterium
AAATATTGAATTAAAATATAGAGACTTTTTTAATAATTCAAATCCTTAATAAGACCACTGTGCAAATAGTGATTTTTATAATTATATTTAAATATTAATTTTTCATTTTCATACAATTCTTCAGATATTAATTTAGCTTGGGAATCTTTTTGATATGTATAACATATCTCTTTATCATTAAATAAAAATTCATATTTAAATTCAACTATTTCATCAACAAAATCACCATTTAAATAATATGCATATAAAAGATTATCAATCCTATGATTATCTGTAAGATGAGTTGTTATATCCATTATTGCTGCCCCTAAATTACTTTTTCCTGAATTATTAGGACCATAAATTAACATTTTGTTTACTAAATTATTTTTAATTAAATATTGATTAAATCCATAATCTCTAATTTTAGAAAAATCTAAAACAATTTTTTCTTTAAAATTTTTAAAATTTTTCACGCTAAAACTTTTTAACATTAAATTACCTCCATAAATAAAAAGAATTTTTAATTATTTTTATTATTTTCTTTAGGAATATTAATTTTAATATTATTCTTTTGCTAGTTCTTCTGCTTCTTTTAAAAACTCTTTCATAAATCCTAAATTACTCATAAATTAAACTTTCTTTCTAAATATTATTATAACACACATTTTAAAAATAAAAACAAAAAATAAAAACAAGAGTTATAATTGTTCAATCTCTTGTTCTTTTCTTTCATAAAAATTTTTAATAGAATCTAATACTCTATTCATATTATCAATAGTAAATGGTTTACTTAAAACATCTAATATTGGATAACTAAATGCTTTATCAATAGTA
This sequence comes from uncultured Bacilli bacterium, assembly GCA_947631895.1. Classification (GTDB taxonomy): domain Bacteria; phylum Bacillota_I; class Bacilli_A; order RF39; family UBA660; genus Ventrenecus. The sequence continues at coordinate 817 of CANRMU010000049.1, forward strand.
TCTTTATTATCATCACCAGTAATTATAACAACTGGTATTTTTCTTATTAAATTATTTTCTTTTAAATAATTTAATACTTCAAAACCATTTGATTCTGGCATATTTAAATCTAATAAAATAGCATAAACATCATTATCTTTTAAAATATTAATAGCACTTTTACCATCACGAGCTTTAGTTATTGGAAATTTATTATTTAAACTATGTTCAATAAAATTTAATACAATTTCTGAATCATCAACCGCTAAAATCATAATTCTCCTCCAAAGTATTCATTTAATAAATTATAAATATTATTAATAGTATTTACTAATTCTTCAAAATGACTTTCAATAAATTCTCCATCACTTTCTTTTCCTTTTAATTCATGTTCTAAGAAAACATTAGCTTCATTCATTAAACCAAAATATTTAGATTCACTTTTCATACTATGAGCTAAAATAGCATAATTTTCATAATCATGATTATTTTTGTAATTTTCTAATTCTTTTTCTTTACTTAATAATGAATCAAAATATTCTTTTAAGCCATCATTGTAACCGTCCATATCTCCCCATATTTCTAAGCCAGCATTCACATCTACCCCATGGCTTTTTAATAAATCAACATTCATCATTTTTTACCTCCCTTTAAAAATTTATTGATTGTTTTATTTAACATATCTCGATCAATTGGCTTTGATAAATAACCATTAAATCCTGCCTGTAAATATTTTTCTTCCATACCTTCTATAGCATCTGCTGTTAAAGCTATAACTGGTGTCCTAAATTTTTTTAACGTTTTTAAATCATTTAATGTTTCAACTCCATTTTTCTTAGGCATCATTATATCCATAAAGATTAAATCAAAATCTTGTTTTTTAACTTCATCTATTGCCGCATAGCCACTTTCACAAGTAACTACATCAAACTTATAATCTTTCATTAATTGAACTGCAACTTTTAAATTTATTTTTGAATCATCGACTATTAATACTCTTTTTCCTTCATAAGTTTTAACTTGACCATTAACAGTTTCTTCTTCTTTAACATCTTCTTCCATTCTAACAATTTCTTGTTCTAAATAAATTCTAAAAATTGAACCTTCACCAAATTTACTATAAACAGTAATTTTTCCACCCATCATTTCTACTAAATTTTTAGTAATGGCAAGTCCTAAACCAGTTCCTTCAATAGTTGTATTTTTATCTTCATCAATTCTTTCAAATTTTCTAAATAAATGTTTTAAATCATTTTCTTTAATCCCTCTTCCAGTATCTTTTACCGAAATGTATAATACTGATTTACGTTTTGCTATATCATTAACACAAGTAACATGTAAAACAATTTCTCCTTTATCAGTATATTTAGCCGCATTAGTTAAAATATTTAAAACAATTTGTTTTAGTTTACCTACATCACCTTTTAAAGTACCTGGTAAATCAGGGGTAAAATAAGTTTTAAATTCTATTGGTTTTTCTCTTATTCTTGGAATTACTAATTTACCCAAAGATTCTAAAACTTCTTTTGGATTATATTCTTTTAAAATTATTTCCATTTTATTTGCTTCAATTTTAGATATATCTAATATTCCATTAACAATCTCTAATAAATTATGGGAAGCATCTACAATATCATTAGCAAAACCTTTAGCATCACTATCCAAATCTTTATTATCTAATAAACATTCACTAAAACCAACAATCGCATTTAGAGGTGTTCTTATTTCATGTGACATATTTGATAAGAAATCAGTTTTAGCTCGATTAGCTTTTTCAGCTTGTTCTTTAGCCATATTAAGTTGTTCAATCATTTTAATATCAGGATTTTCAATTGTAAAATACATAATAAATGAAACTATTGTCATTGGAAAAGTAATTAATAATAAATTTATTCCAAAAACTCCTAAAAACATTTCAATAAATAAAAGTAAAACAAAAATCATAAGTGGGATAGCCTTTGATTTTTTTATTTTTTTAAAATAAATTATAACTAGTATTACATCTAACAAAACTAACAAAATGCACCAAAAATACATAAAACTACTTCCAGCACCAAAAGAACCAGTTAGTTTACCATTATCAAATTTATGTTGTATAGGTAATATAAAAATCAAAATTGGAATAAAAAGCAATGAAATAGATACTAACCATTTCTTAGTTAAAAATTTCAAGTTAAAAAATTTAGCTTTAACATCATTTTTAATAATAACTAAAATATAAACAGTATGAAGAAAAATCCAAATACTATTAAAAGAATAATATAATTTTTCTGAAAAAGTTATTATAGTTTCATTGCCACTATATGCATTTAAATAAAAGAATAATTCGCCAATCAATGAAATAATATTACTTATTAATAAAGCACTATATATGCTATTTTCTTTCGTTAATATTCTTTTTTTAGGAAAATATAAGCATGCTAGTAATATACATAATAACATTGAAACAATATTTACTGTTATAGAAATAAGTCTTAAATCATCCATATTCATATAATCACCCTATAGTAATTGTAACAAATATTTAAAAATGTATAAAGTTTTTTTTTAATAAACAAATAATTTCTTATCATCTATGTAAAAGAAATTGCAATTAGAACTAATTTATTCTTCTATAATTTAATATGTATTTTTTTAGCCAATTCCATACCTCTTGCAATATCACTCTCCATTTTTTTCAAATTAGGCTTCCCACTTGCTAAATATGGTAAATCTTCTTTTATAATTATATCCTGTGGAAAAGCATAATTTGGTAGTTTATTACGACATGCCTCTATAACTTTTTTTCTTACATCTTCAGTATTATATTTTTTATCTACAACAATGCATGCAGTTGGAACAAAATATTCATCATGATTTTTATCTGGAGCACTAACTACTGAAACTTTGATTACACCTGGTACTTCTGAAATGATATTTTCTAAGACAACTGGATATACTTTCTCGCCTGTATAAACAAAAATAAATCTTTTTATTCTTCCTGTAACTGAAACAAATCCTTTTTCATTAATTATTCCTAAATCTCCTGTATGTATCCAAGTTGAGCCATCTTGATGTTGTTTTAATACTTCTTTTGTTAATTTTTGATCATTATAATATCCTATCATTTGAGTATAGGATTTAATACATATTTCCCCTTCTTCATTATATGATAATTCTTCTAAAGTATCAGGATTAAAAATACCAACAGTTGTTTTAACTAATGGAATGCCTATTGTTCCAGAAATTGCGGTTTCTTTATTCATTCGCATTACAGCAGATGAAGAATTTTCCGTACATCCATAACCATAGCCTAAATAAGTTGGCAAAAATTCTTTTGCTCTTTTTTCAAATTGAGGAGTAATACTTTCTCCACCAATTCCAGCGGTTTTAATAAAGCTCTTAATGTCATCTTTAGTTAATCCACTATATATTAATAAATCTATTAAAGCTGATACTAAACATAAATGATTAGGTTTTTCTTCCATAAATAACTTAGCAAAATTTTGAGGCTCAGGCATTTTTCTTAAAACATTCACCATTCCAGCACATAATGCTAAATGACTACTTGATATAGCGGCAGAAGCTGAAAATAAAGACCATATTCTTAACCATTTATCTCCTACACTATAATCTAAATCAGAATTTAATAATTGATGAACCATAATATTAAAATCATTATCATTTAACATAACGTTTTTAGGTTCACCAGTGGAAGAACCTCCAGTTTTAGAAATAAATAATAAATCTTTTGGGGAACGATTAATTTGTGGTAATTCAAAATTATTTCCTTTACTTAAAAATTCAGTCCAACTAATCGTTCTTTTATCATTAGTAAGATTTGGATTTGAACTAACATTAATAATATTTTTAATATGTGTATTTTTATATATGCTTTCTTCCATTTCTAAAGTGAAGTAATCATTAGATACAAAAAAATAATCGGTTGGTAAATTGTTTATTGTAGAGCATAAAGTATTAATAGGTGTATTTGGTATTGTAAATGATACTGCACTTCCAGAAGAACACGCCCCATACAATAAATATACTTCATGAGCCGTATCAGATGCAACATTCCAACAATAATTTTTCCTTTTTTTGCACCTATTTGATACAAAGATTTAGCTGTTTTATCAATCATCTCAAATAAATCCTGATAAGTAATAATCCCATCACTACAATCAATAGCAGGCAAATTCATATTTTTTTCATTCATTTTTTTCAAAAATTCAGTTGCAGTCATATTAGGCATTTGTGCTGTTATATATTTATCGTCATAAAAAGCAAGTGCTGGTTTATCAATACTAGGATATCCTGTCATAGGGCCTAAAATATCCCCATTTGATATTTTTTTTAAATAAATATCTCTTAAGTCTTTTTCTTTTTCATTTAATTTGTTTAACTTTTCTTTTAATAATATTAAATCTTGTTTTTCCACTTTAAAACCTCCCTATTACATCTTAAGTATATAATAATAACTTTAATGTTTAAACACCACTTTACACAAATTTTACATTAATTAATTAAAAAATTGATACATATATGTACCAATTTTTTATTTTCTAAATTTTAAACAAGCAAATATACCAATTCCTAATACAGCTAGAGAACCACAAATAATTAAAGGCATTAATGAAACGTTTACTTTATTTTCATTAGGTTCATTAGTATTATTCTTTGATTCTTCATTATTCTGTTTAATTTCAGGTTCTTTATCTTGAATAGTTTCTTCTTTGGTTTCTTTATCTTGATTGTCAGCTTCAATAGTTAATTCTTCATTATTATCAATGGTATTTATTTCTTCATTACCAGATGAATTATTTTGTTCAACATAATCAGTTTTAATTTCAAAGTTTGGTTGTTCATTAGACTGTTCTTGTTCTTCTTCAATTATTCTTTTATCTTGTTCATTATCTCTTTCTTTTTCATTAACTTCATCATCAACAATAATATTTTCATCAACTTCTTCTTTTTCTACAACTTCTTTAGTCTGTATTTCAGTTTTTAGCCAATCAACTTTAGCAGTTGTTGTTCCTATATTTCCAACTTCATCTTGATATTTAAAAGTAAATTCACCATTTTCCGTAAATAAATGAGTATCTAATCCATCATTATTTAAAATTGTAATTGCTTCATCGCTTTTTAAAATAGCTTTTACAACTTCACTATTTTCTACTTTTTCATAAACAACATTAGCATCTACTATTTTATCTATCCAATCAACTTTAGCAATTGTTGTTCCCGTGTTGCCATAATCATCAACATAATTAAAGGTAAATTCACCATTTTCCGTAAAGGTATAAGTATTATTACCATTATTATTAGTTATGGTAATATTTTTAGATGGATTTACAAGAGTAGCTGTAACATCTTTATTAGTTAAATATGAATGATTATAATTAATACTTGCTATAGGTACCGTTATTTTGGTAACATCTTCAAAAAGATTAATCATTGAAGCAGACATGAATTCTCCTTCAGTTTCTAAACCAACAATTTTTACATATAAAGCTGGTTTATCAGAATTTAGACTAATTGTTTTAGTTGTAGTATCTAAATTCCAATCTTCTTGCCCAACAACATCCCAATTTTCTTTATCCATACTTACTGCAACTTGAACTTTTTTAACTACCCCATTTAATCCTTCTTGTCTTGGCACATATTCTAAACTAGAAATAAAAGCTTTTTTATCTAGTTTAATAATCATATATTTTTCTTTATCACTTCCATCCCAAGAAGTATGCCACATTGTTTTAGTATTACCATCTAAAGCATTTAAAGCTTTATTATCTTCTCTTACTAATTCTTCTGATGATACTTCATCAATACTTAAACGATTAATTGGAATATAATTATTATTTTCATCTTCATTATCGGTAAATTCTAATTTAACAATATCACTACTAATTTTATTATCATGACTTTTTACTCTAATATTAATAATTTTATTACCAGTTAAATCTGGTTCTTTTTCACTAAAATCAATCCAATTACCATCTTCTTCTTGCCATTCCATCATATTATTTAGATTATAAATTTTATTTTCTAAATCATTACTATAAATATTAGGCATAAGAGCTTTATCAATATTAATATTATAAACATTATCTAAAGCTCCAACTATTCTAACTTTAATATCAGTATCAGGATGAATTAGACTTAATTCTTCATTTGTTAATAA